>DAOUTP010000023.1 GCA_030626645.1 Candidatus Cloacimonadota bacterium | reverse complement strand
CATTACCTGAATTTTTTGAGCAGTACCGAGGTGTTTCCTGCTGTGAAAATCTCCATTGAAATGGATAACCTTACGTCGGGGTGGAATGCGCTGATAGTTTAAGATGGATTCTGCCATTGTATCATCTTTTATACACTGGGCAGCGTAGATCTGGTCAAGATTCATCATCATACCGGCAGGCATTTTACTGCTGTGTGCCATATTGTTCTGCATCGTTTGAATGAAGCGTTCTTTGTATTCATCTTCAAAGACAATGTGCTTTCTTGCTACAAACTTCTTTTCTTCCTGCGATAATGAATCAAGAGCATTTATTCCCTGCTTACTGATCATGGAAGCATATCGACGCGGGATATTGGCAGCAACAACACTTAACTTATTCTCTTTGGCAAATTCTATTATTGGTTTATAATCTGTTTCGTAATTCGTCCAGGGACGAGAGTTAACCAGAAAATCTGCTTCCGAAATTTCATCGCTCAAATATTGATCCAAAACCGGCTGCACATCACGTTCAAACATCTCAAGGGAGACGATCAGATGTTTGTTATTGCGGTGAAACATCCTCAATAGCTCAATTTCCAGTGAATGTAATATTCTGTTTTCGTGGAATTCTCCGAAGAAGATCACATCATAATCTCCCAATTTTTCAGCCATTTCTTTCAGCTCGATCTCTATGTTCATTTTAGAATTGATGATCTTATATTCCTGACCGAAAACCGGTAGGAAAATTAATGTTAATACAATTAATAAAAACATTCTTTTCATATTATTCCCCATCCTCATTAAATATCATCTGGTGATATCTATTTAGTTTTGTTTTAATTTCGTCAATATTTAGATGCCGTGCTGTACGAATAAGTTCACTGCCTTCCGAATATACAAGAAATGTAGGAACGGAAAAAGCCATGAAGAAGCCGGCAGCATCTTTGTAGTCATCCAATTCGATAAGATGAAAAGTGCAGCCTTGATATTTTTTTGCCAGTTCCCTTAATTTGGGTTGCAGAACTTTACAGACTTTACAATCTTTTGTTGTAATATAGATGAAAGCGAATTTTTCTTGTATAAGTGCTTTAAAATCCATATTCGTTCACATTTTTTTAGAAAATTGCATCTTTCAGAGTTATCGGCTCCAATCGATGTATTGAACCTTTCCCTTCAAAGAAGCAGTGATCAAGTATCATGTGGATATTGAGTGGTGTCCAACTTATTTTGACTCCATTTTCCAGATTCTTCAAAGAGATTATACCTTTTCGGTAAACTCCTGGATGCCCAAAAGGACAGATTAATTTTCCGCGAAATGATTTGTAATTAACTTCATACTTTTCATCGATAATGATGGGACCATCATAGCTTTCAAAAGCAGCATCTGTGAAATATTGCAGACTGTCAGCGATCATTTTAGTGGTGAGATCAAGTTTATCGAGTTCTGCTCGATCCGTGGATATAATCTCACTGTAATTACGTTTGTCTTTACCCAAAAATCCCTTAATACTCATCTGTCCGGGTAATAGGTTTTTATGGATCTTTTTTTCTTTCGGTGTTTCTTTCATCATACCTCTCTTCTAAGCAAAGCTATCATAATAGATCTTTTCTTCGTGGATACCTCGTTTGATCAAATCCTTAACACACGCAGCGATCATACCTGGGCTACCGCAAAGATAGGCTTCCGTATTGTTTGGATATTTAATAAATTCATCAAAAAATGGTAACACATAACCACAACGACCATCCCATTCACAGGCTTCGGTTGGCTGGGAAAGAATTGGATAATATTTGAAATCATACATTTCTTTTTCCAGGTTTTCAAACATTTCAGTATGATATAATTCCTTTCTCTGTCTTGCTCCAAAAAAATAGCCCATACGCCTTTTACTTTTACGTTTTGCTAGATATTCTAACATTGATTTTATTGGAGCTTTACCACTACCGCCTGCTACGAACAACATATCAGTTTCTGTATCACGGATGAAGAAATCACCAAATGGTCCTGTGAAATTCACTTCATCTCCAATTTTCAGATACTCGTGTACCCAGGTAGTACAAATACCTTCCGGCACTTTGCGGATTATGAGTTCGATAGAACCTATTTGATCTGGGCTGCAGGAAATGGAATAAGCCCGACTAATTGATTGTCGTACTTTGCCATAGCGCGGTGAAACAAGCTGCACATACTGTCCTGCTTTGAAATCGATCTCTGTTGGTTCTATCAATTTAAAAGTTATCTCTTTTATATCGTGAGTCATATCTTTAATATCAACCACTTTTGCTCTGAATTTTTTAATATTGAAAATATCTTCAGGAATCCGAATCTCGATATCTTCTTTCACTTTCACCTGGCAGGAAAGACGCATGTTATCCTTTATTTCTTCTGCAGAAAGGAATGGTTTTTCGGTAGGCAGAAGCGGACCGCCACCAGACTCTACTTTGCATTTACAAAAACCGCAGCTTCCTCTTCCACCACAAGCAGAAGGTAGAAATATTTTCTGTTCATTCAAAGTAGAAAGCAATGAATCTCCACCTTTGATAACAATCTCTTTTTTCTTGTTGATGTTTATTTTGCATTCACCGTAGTTAGCAAAGAAAAAATCAGCAATTACAAGTAGTAATGCCAAAAAGCTGGAAATTCCAGCTACAATCAAAACTGTATTTAATATTGTAATTATCATCAAATTCCTTTTTTACTGAATGACCACAATACCGGAAAAACCAACAAAAGCTAACGCCATAATACCTGTAATAATCAAACTGAGACCTGCTCCCACCAAACCTGTTGGAACATATTTTTCTTTGATCCTTTGCCTGATACCTGCCAAAGCTAAAATTGCCAATAACCAACCCAAGCCGCTCCCAGCTCCATAAGCTACCGATTGAATGAAACTGTAGTTTCTGATGATCATGAAAAGTGACACTCCCAGGATGGCACAATTCACTGTGATGAGCGGCAAGAAAATTCCTAATGAATAATATAGAATCGGAGAAAAACGCTCCATCACCATTTCAGTAAGCTGAACAAAAGCAGCGATTACAATGATGAAAATAATATATTGAAGATAGATAATATCCAATGGAACCAAAATGTAATGATAAACCACATAATTGATCGCAGAAGTTATTGTCATCACGAAAACAACTGCCATGCCAAGTCCGATAGAGGATTCTACTTCTTTTGATACAGAAAGGAAGGAGCACATTCCCAAAAAGTTCGTGAGCAGGATATTACTGGTAAAGATGGCAGCAATAAAAATAATAAATGCATTCAGTTCCATAATCTATCCTCTTTTTAATTTAGGTGTGTTTATGATCCAAATGAGAATTGCCAGCATGAAAAATGCACTGGGAGCCATTACCATAATTGACCATTTTGTCCACCAATCACCCAGAAGTGGAATTCCAAATACAGATCCAAATCCAAATAGTTCTCTCACAAAAGCAATTATCAGAAGAACTATCGTGTAGCCCACTCCAGCTCCAATACCATCAATCATGGAGTCGATTGGAGCATTCTTACCGGCAAACGCTTCAGCCCTTCCCATAATAATACAGTTGGTAATGATCAAACCTACATACGGTCCCAGAGATTTGCTGATCTCAGGATAATATGCTTTTAAGAACAGGTCAACGATGATCACATAAGAAGCTATGATCAGAGTCTGAACCATCATTCGAATACGTTTGGGAATAAGATCGCGGATTATAGAAATGGTAAAGCTGGACAAAGCCAAAGTGAAGATCACACCTAAACCCATCACCAAACTGTTCAACATAAGATTAGTGACAGCCAGTGCGGAACAGATACCTAAAATCTGTCTCCAAACCGAATTCTGGGTAAAGGCACTGGTTATAAATATTTCTTTTTTCTTCATAGCTCTGCTCTTAGTTTCGGACTATATTTTTTCACATTTTTGTAGATCATATCCACCACAGCTTTGCTGGAAGCAGTTGCTCCGGTAATCTGATTGATCTCAATATCTCCACTTGTTTCATTTTCCGGGATCAATACAAAACTCCTGACAATATTGTTATCTATCAGAATTTTTCCTTTAAATTGATCTTTAAACCAGTTTTCTGTGATCCTGCCACCCAATCCGGGAGTTTCATTTTGATTTACAATTTCGATATTGATGATCTTTTCGAAATCAGGGGTAACCGACAACAAAGCCTGAATCGTTCCCCACAAACCACTACCTGAAATGGGGAAACAAAAACCCAACAAAACGGAATCTACCTTAGCTTCATAATACAAAAGACTTTCTATTTCCTGAATAGTTATGTATTTAGTAAAATCATTTTCAATGTTTTCTGTTGGAAATTCAAAGACACGCAAAACCATTCTCTTGAGTTGTGTCTGATTGTATAGCGTTACTTTATCTATAGATAATTGATAAAATGTTGCTAATATTCCGATGAAAATAATAGTGATAATAAGCATGAAAATAACCGGATATATTCTGGTTTCCCTGAACAGTTTCTTCTTACTTACCATTTTTATTAACCTTAATTTGGCTCAAACCAAATTCTATGATGGGCATGAATATATTTCCTAAAAGCAGGGCAAACATGAAACCTTCTGTGAATAGAGAGAATTTGCGAATAAATACTGTGAGAAACCCCACCAGTAAACCATAGATCCAGATAGCAATTTTTTGTTTGGGCATCGAAACCGGATCTGTGATCATGAAAATTGCTCCGAACATCAGACCACCACTCAGCAGAAATGGAAGCGGATTGTTTCCATAAAAAATGATAGTAAAAAGAGAAAACGAAATCAATAGAGAAAGCATTGATTGCCATTTTGTAGTTTTTGTTAAGATAAGATAAATTCCTGCCAGCAGGATAAGAATCGCCGATGTCTCACCCATACTACCGGAAATCGTGCCCAAAAACAATTGTGGTAATTTCGTGAAGGTTGCTGAATTATTAAATTCGATCATTGGTGTAGCGGTTGTAATCAAGCTGGGATTTTGCCAAACGGCAAATCCCGCTGGAAACTTTGTAAACGGCTGCAGCCATTGCATAGTCATGGCATTGGGAAATGATATGTAGATGAATGTTCTTCCCACAATGGCAGGATTGAACACATTCATACCGAATCCGCCGAATACCATTTTGCCAAAACCAATTGCTACTATCGAACCAATTGCTGCCATCCAGAAGGGAATTGCAGGAGGAAGAGTGAGAGCTAATAATGAACCAGTAACAAAAACTGCCATTGATACTTTGCCGGATTTCTTTTTGCGGATAAACATATATTCTGTGAGAAAGGCAAAAATATTCGAGATCAGTACAACAGCCAGAATTCGCCAGCCAAAAAGAAAAATAGAAAAAAGCAGAATAGGGACAAGCGCATAAAGCACTTTATTCATCATCTTTTGTTTTAAAATAATTTTATTCATGATCTTTATAATGAACCAATTAGTACCTGAAGTTTTTTGATATGATTTTCTTCTTCTTTAATTATTGCATTCACGGTCTTTCCCGCTTTCTGACCTTTCACATACTTTGAGAGTGAGAAAAAGAAGAGGATAGTATCTTTCTCAAATTGAATGGCATATCTCAGGAGCTCAATAGTATCCTTAGCTTTTCCAGCAAGTTGAATTGCCTTATCCGGATCATAGAATACGTGAGTTTCTACTAATGATTCCATGTAAAATTGTGCTTCTTCCCAGCTGGAATTTTGTTCAATCTCTACATTATCAATTTTGTTTCTGAGTGTCTGGAAAATCTTTTCATGCTCCCTCTCATCATCACGCAATGTTGTTAAAATTGATCTTGTCCCGTTATACAGATCTGATCTCTGTAAAGCTTTATCATAGAATGCATAACCGTTCTGTTCCATTCTCACAGCCATTTCTACAATGTCATTTTTATCATAAAAACTCATCCATCCTCCTTTTTTTACCTTGAAAGGATTTCTTTCAATTGATCTTCCAGTTTAATCCTTTTAAGGTTTCTTTCATTTACCTGTACTCAATCCCAACCTTAAAATTGCTAATTGCGAGATGTATTGAAAGAAGCGATTTCAAGGTTTTCTGTTATTTATATTTTCTAAAATAAACCTTTAATATTACCACTTTCATCAATATCTATTTGCAATGCCGCTGGTGTTTTGGGAAGTCCCGGCATTCTCATAATATCACCAGTGATCGGAATTAGAAATCCTGCACCTGACGCAATCAATATTCTGCGAACGGTAACAAGAAAATCTTTGGGTTTACCTAAAAGTTTTGGGTTATCAGAGAGAGATTTTTGAGTTTTTGCAATACAAATTGGTAAATCACTATATCCATTCTTTTTTATTAATCTTAGATCTCTTTTAGCCTCGGTACTAAAATCTATTTTTTCGGCTCCGTATATTTCTCGGGCAACTGTAAGGATTTTTTCTTCTACCGGAGAATCCCATCTGTATAGTTGGTTGAGATTACAGACATGGTTTCCTATTAAATTAGTAACTTTTTCTGCAAGTTCAATTCCACCATCACCACCCTTTGCCCAGTAATCAACGATAGTTGCATCGAAACCATTTTTATTAGCGAATTCTCTAACGAGTTGTAATTCTTCATCTGTATCAGTATAGAATTTATTGATGGCTACCACCGATTTCATTCCAAATTTCCTAATATTTTCTAAATGCTTATCTAAATTTGCCAATCCCTTTTTTACAGCTTCTACATTTGGTGTTGAAAGATCCTTGATCTTTACTCCTCCATGATGTTTAATTGCTCGAACCGTAGCAACGAGGATAACAGCAGAAGTACAAAATTTTCCATATGGGCATACAATATCAAAGAACTTCTCTGCTCCCAAATCAAAACCAAAACCAGCCTCGGTAACGACATAATCGGCAAGTTTCAAAGCTGCTTTTGTTGCAATAATACTACTTGTCCCTTGAGCAATATTAGCAAAAGGACCTCCGTGAACAAATGCCGGTGTATTTTCAGTTGTTTGTACCAAATTCGGTTTTAAAGCATCTTTGAGTAAGGAAGTAATTGCTCCCTCAAGCTTCATATCTTTCACTTTTATCAGCTCGTTATCGTAAGTTTGAGCAACTATGATATTTCCGATCTTAGTTTTCAGTTCTTCCAGATCATTAGAAAGGCAAAGAATTGCCATTATCTCTGATGCCGGAGTAATATCAAAACCATCTTCGCGGGGAACTCCTTGTGTTTTACCACCCAACCCTATAACTATGTTTCGCAGAGAACGGTCATTCACATCCATCACGCGCTTCCAGGTTACAGTTCTGGGATTAATGTGATAAGGATTTCCATTGTATATTGAATTATCAATGAGAGCTGCAAGATTATTATTGGCAGAAGTTACGGCATGCATATCTCCTGTAAAGTGCAGATTAATCTCTTCCATGGGAAGAACCTGAGAATATCCACCTCCTGCAGCACCTCCTTTTATTCCAAAGATCGGACCTAAAGACGGCTCTCTAATTGCAGCAATGGTTTTCTTTCCGAGTTTATTCATTGCCTGAGCCAAACCTATTGAAACCGTAGTTTTCCCTTCACCTGCCGGAGTTGGTGTGATGGCAGAAACCAATATCAATTGACCATCAGATCGATCTTTGAGATTCTCAATAGCTTCAAATTTGATCTTGGCTTTGTAATCTCCATACAATTCAATATCTTCAGCAGAAAGACCAATAGATTCAGCTATTTCTGTGATCTTTTTCATTTTCGCACTTTGTGCAATTTCAATATCGGATAACATTAAACTCTCCCTTTTATTCACTAAACACACGAAAATCACGAAAGCTTAAACTTTCTGATTATATTTACTTAAAATATTTTAAACTTTTTCTATTTCTTTTTGGAACCAAAATATTTCATGAATTGAACCCGTTCATAAAAAGCAGTATTCATTTCAGATGTTTTACTCAATTTTCCCCGGAATTGATCAATGGATTCATAATTGTGTTTCTCCATCCAGTTCTGAATTTCAATCAGAGATTTTTCTATCACTTTGGCGGAGTTGATATAAATTGAAGAGACCATTTGCACTGTGGAAGCACCTGCCAGAAGGAACTTGATCGCATCCTTTCCAGTATGAATTCCGTTTGTAGCACACAAATCACAATCCACCAGACCATTCATGATCCCTATCCAGCGCAGAGTATTAGACATATCGTCAGGTGTACTATAGAAATTACCCCCGATAAGTTCTTCTTTTTCAATATCAATATCAGTATTGTAAAATCTGTTAAATAAAACCATTCCCTTTATATTTGTTTGAGAAAATCTTTGCAGAGTATTAGCCAGGTTATCAAAATAGTGACTGATTTTTATTGAGACTGGAATTGAAATTTCTGAAATAACTTTTTTTATAATATCAAAATATACTTTCTCGTTATCTTTACCCTCCATTTTTGGATCGGAAGGAAGCAAGAAAATATTCAACTCTAAAGCATCTGCACCGGAATGTTCAATGTCTTTAGCAAATTTTGTCCACTCAGCAGAGCTCATACAGTTAATACTGGCAATGATTGGGATATCCACTTCTTGTTTTGCATCTTTGATCAATTTCAGATATTTTTCTAAAATGTGTTGTTTTTCAAAATATTTTTGATAATCATACATTTCGGTATGACCATGAAACGGATTGTAATCTCCCATACTCTGATTCACTTCCATCATTATCTGTTCTTCAAATAATGATTTTAAAACAACTGCAGAAGCTCCCGCTTTTGCCATTTTGTTAATCGAATCAAGATTACTAGTTAAACCACTGGAACCTACAATAATCGGATTTTTTAATTCAAGCCCCATATACATTGTTTTTAAATCTGCCATCATTCCTCCAAAAATAAGATATTAATTTTCTTTTAAAACATGTTCATCATAAAGAGTTTCAAATTGTAGTTTATGCTCAGCTTCTTCGCTGGCAAGTTTTAAGAAAAGCGTTTCCAGTTCAGTACCAGGAAAATTTCCTGCCAAATTTGTATAAAGTTTCTGAGCTTGTTCTTCTTTTTTCATGGCAATGATCAGGATATCCTGGTAATCCATATCAGCAGATGGTTCTGCATCAACAAGATATTCACTAATGTTTAAATTTGTAACTTCTTTAACAGCAATATTCTGTAAGCCCCTCTTTCTAATGTTCTCCAAAACGATAACATGCCCTTTTTCCATATCTTCGTACTCTTTCAACATTTCTTTCTGTGCTTGAAATTTTGATTTTTCTTGTAATTCTCGATAAAATACTACAGCATCTTTTTCACCTTGAATTGCAAAATCAATTACCTCATTGAATTTTTCTTTTGTCATTTTCTCTCCTAGTTTTATATAATTTTATAAAATATAAGATTTATTTATCCTAAGGCTACATCTAATGTCATCATCACCGCAAAACCTATCATGGCTCCAATAGTGGCAACATCTGTGTTTCTATCTTGTTGTGCTTCAGGGATCAACTCTTCAACAACAACATAGATCATAGCACCTGCTGCAAAAGCTAATGCATATGGTAAGATCGGACGCATTAAAATAACAGTAGCTGCACCTATCACACCAGCAATTGGTTCAACAACTCCAGATAGCTGTCCATACCAGAAACTCTTAGCTCTGGAAAGTTTTTCTCGCCGCAGGGGAATGCTTACAGCTGCACCTTCCGGGAAATTCTGAATTCCAATTCCCACAGCCAGACCGATTGCTCCAGCTAAAGTTACCGATGGCAAGTTTACAGCTAAAGCTCCAAACGCTACACCCACAGCCAATCCTTCCGGTATATTGTGCAGAGTTATTGCTAAAACCAGCAACACACTTCTTTTCCAGTTTGTATGAATTCCTTCTGCTTCATTCATGGGTAATCCCAAGTGCAAATGCGGCAAGATCCTATCGGCTATCCAGAGAAATACTCCTCCAGACAGGAAACCTATGAGAGCTGGTAACCAAACCGGTAATGAGCTCACTTCCGGTGTCATCTCAATAGCCGGAGCTAACAACGACCAGAAACTGGCGGCGATCATCACACCTGCGGCAAAACCAAGCATCGCATCCAAAACAGGGCGCTTTATTTCTTTGAAGAAAAATACCATAGCTGCCCCCAAAGCTGTGAGCAACCAAGTAAATAAAGTTGCGAGAAGAGCTTGAATAACCGGACTTAACTCCTTAAACCATATCCAGATCACTGAATCCTCTTAAAACTGGTGAGTGGAACAGCAGAAATCTGCTGTTCCACTCTATATCCATTTAATCAATAGGGCTAAATAGGTCTTTGCCTACACCACATTCGGGGCATACCCAATCTTCGGGTAAATCAGCAAATGCAACATTATCATTTTCTACTGGGTCATATACCCATCCACAAGCATCGCATACATATTTTTGCATTTTTTCCTCCTGTTTAGAATTTTTAATAATTTTCTACGTGAACTTCGAAATACGCCTGTGGATGTTTACACACAGGGCAAATTTTTAATGCTTCAATTCCTTCATGGATATGACCACAATTCAGACATTTCCAATAAACTTTTCCATCCTTGACAAATACAGATCCATTCTCAATATTTTCTAGAAGTTTTTTGTAACGCTCTTCATGTTTCTTCTCCACAGTGGCAATTCCTTCGAACATTGCAGCAATATCATTGAAACCTTCTTCTCGTGCATCTTTTGCCATATGAGGGTACATTTCTGTCCATTCATAATTCTCACCGCCGGCAGCAGCTTTCAAGTTAGCCACAGTATCTCCAAGTTCACCTAAAGCTTTAAAGTGCAGTTTGGCATGTTCCATTTCATTCTTAGCAGTTTCCAAGAATAGATTATAGATCTGCTCATAACCTTCTTTTTTAGCAACTTTGGCAAAATAAGTGTACTTATTTCTCGCCATAGATTCTCCGGCAAAAGCGTCCCAGAGATTTTTTTCTGTTTTTGTTCCTTTTAATTCCGACATTTATCCTCCATTTTCTATTTATTTTATTTCGGTTCCCAATAACATCTTTTGGGTGAAATTATCAACTCTTCTTTTTTCAATTCTTTCATTGCTTTATCAACATCTTTTTTATCAAGTCTGCTTAACTCAACAATTTCTCCACCTTTTAGTGGTTTCCCAGCTGTTTTCATTGCATCTAATACAACCTGTTTATTTTCAGACATTTTTTCTCCATTAAATTCATTTATAGTTATCAAATTCCGTTTGGTAACTCTATTTTTTTAGATTAACCTTGCGAAGGTCAAGAACAGTATGAAGTTCTAAAATCTTCACAAGATTTTTGTTAACTTTTCCACAATCCGTGTAGATTACACCATTCCCGAACTTCTATAATATCTTCTTTTTTTATTGGGAACCAAGCTTCCGGAGCTTTTTCTGGTTTCAATTCTTTACGATAAACTTTGCAACTTGTAAGAACTTCTATGAACTTTATGTAATGATTTTCAACCATGGGATGAGCCGTATTTTGCCCGACTTTTACCAAAACTCCATCATCTTTTTCTTCTACGTATGGAACGTGTTTTTCTGTAGAAGCATCTTCAGTTTTAGCATCTAATTTTACCATTGGAATTCCACAGCAAACAAGTGCGGGTGCTCCTTCATTTACGATCTCCACTACATTACCACATTTTTCGCAATAATAAATCTCTCTTAATTGTGTCATTTTTTTCCTCCTTATTTATTCGGTTACCGGTGGCGCAAAAGTACGTGTTCCCAATTCATTATCCATCATTAAAAGTCCATGACCTTTACCGCCGATTAATTTCAACTTATCCAAAATTGCTTCCATTGATGCTTCTTCTTCCACCTGTTCATCCACGAACCAGTTCAGAAAGCTTTTGGTTGCGTGATCTTTCTCTTCGATTGCCAAATCCATTAACTCGTATATGGATTTTGATATGAATCTTTCATGCCCTAAAGCAAGCTCGAATATTTCTTTAACAGAAACGAAATCTGTTTTTGGATCTTCCAGCTTTTTCAGCAGAACTCTTCCGCCTCGCTCATTTACAAAATTATAAAATTTCATGGCATGGAATCTTTCTTCCTGTGCCTGAACAATAAAGAAACTTTCAAATCCACTTAATCCCTCTGCGGCAAAGTATGTTGCCATAGAAAGATACAAATACTCCGAAAATAATTCTTTATTAATCTGCATATTTAGTGCAGCTTCAATTTTTTTCGCTAACATTTTTTCTCCTATTTTATTTGATTTTTGTTTTCTTAAAGATTTAAACTTTTATGTTTTTCTAGAATTTCATCAGCCAGATCATCTAATGTACGAAAATCATTTTCTTCAGGAAAACCCTTTACCATAACTGTAGATAATATCTCTACTTTTAGATTTCCGAGCATTCCTGCTATTTTTTCTACCATTTTTCCACCCCATCCATAAGAACCAATAACAGTAGCAAACTTAGCTTTTGGTTTTAACATATTTGCCAAAAATGCAGCGTATGCAACCGATGGATGTGGACCCATTAACACAGTTGGAGAACCAATAACTATCGTGGCTGCATCAACCAATTCGATTGCTAATTCACCAATATCTGTAACAGTCAGATTGAATGGTTTGACTATAATATTTCTTTTTATTAAAGCATTAGTTAGATATTCTACCATTCTTTTAGTACTTCCATGCATAGAAACATAAGGTATTACAACTTCATTTTTGACATTATCAGATGTCCAATCTTTATAAGCATCCAGAATTAATTTCGGGTTATCATAGATCTGACCATGACTTGGTGCGATCATTTCAATATTAAGATCTTTAAGTTTCTCCAAATGTCCGGTAATGTTTTTCCTGAATGGCATCATAATTTCAGCAAAATAACGTTTCGCAGATGCGTAAACTTTAGCTTCATCTTTTACAAACAATTCACTTGATACATAATGAGATCCAAGGAAATCACACGAAAAAAGGATACTATCTTCTTTAAGATAAGTTACCATCGTTTCGGGCCAGTGAACCCATGGAGTCAGATAGAATTGTAATGTTTTATCTCCAAGCGATAAGATTTCTTCATCCTTGATAACCATAAACTTATCATCAGAAATTTTCAATAGATCAATCAACATTTTTTTACATTTTTCGTTTGTTACAACTTTTGATTCAGGATATTTAGCCAGAACAGCAGGAATCCCTCCTGAATGATCTTGTTCTGCATGATTTACAATAATATAATCAATTTTAGTGACATTATGATTTTTAAGATTTTCAAATATATCATCCAAAGTTTCAGGATCAACTGTATCTATTAAAGCTGTTTTATCAGACCCTTCCACAAGATAAGAATTATATGTGGTTCCATCGGGCAATGGGATCAATTCATCGAACAGCCGTCTATCCCAATGTTTTGCTCCTATTGAAAAAACATTCTGCTTAACTTTTTGTATTGCCATTTTTCACTCCCTTCTTAGCTATTTGCTTTTAGCAAATTCCTCTATTTTTTTTCATTTCACATTTTGACATTTGGGACAGAAATACGTTGAACGTCCCGCTTGTTTGATTTTCTGAATTTCGGCACCACATTCACAGTTTTTTTTACCATAAACTTTCAGAAAATTTTGAAATTCCCCTGTCTTATCTTCCACGCTTCTATAATCGGAAATCGTTGTCCCGTTGTGTTTGATCGCTTCTTGTAGAACAATTTTCGTTTCCGACACAATACTTTCTAACTGTTT
>DAOUTP010000123.1 GCA_030626645.1 Candidatus Cloacimonadota bacterium | reverse complement strand
GACAATTAGTACATATTTATGCTTGGAGATCTACATCTAGAATGGAACAGCATAAATATGAACTAGCAAAATCTGATGCTAATAAATGCATTGCCATATATGGTGAAAATCCAGAAGGATATCAATCATTAGCAACTATTTATTATAAAAACAAAGAATATGAGGATGCTTTAAAAGTACTTAATACAATGATCAGCAAATTTCCAGATGAATTTGAAACATATTATATGCGTTCTACAATAAATTATTATCTCCAAAATTACGAACCGTCTATAGTTGATTGTAACTATTTTATTAATAATAGCCCTGAAATAAGATACGCTTTTTATATTCGGGGTCTAGCGTATATTGCATTAAGAAAATTTGAACAAGCGTTATTAGATCTTAATAGAATTCAAGAAATATTCCCTGAAGAAAACTGGTTTTATTATAGTTTAGCTTATACATATTTTAAATTGGGTGATATAGAAAAAACAAAAAAGTATTATCTTACTTCTAAAGAGACTATAATAGAAGCTGAATCAAATTCTATTTTTGATTTAACATATGAATTTACTGAGAAAATTGAAACAAAAGAAGTATTCAAAGAGATTTCGAAAATGTTGGAAGAAGTGGGAAAGTGAGAGCTTACTAAAAAATAAAGTTGAAATAGAGTCTATCTCTCATCATATCTTTCCTTCATAGATTTTGAGCGAAAAACCAGGATGGTAACAAAATTAAGAATTGCTACCACTCCCAGAATAATAGCCAAACGTAACCATGATTCACCATTTTCTATTCTTATACGAGCATAATAAATTATAGTTCTTATCCATTCAAAGCCATAAATAATCAAAAATAATTGAACCACTCTTGCCGAAATCTTATTTTTCCAAAACAGAATAAATGGAATAATCAGGCTGATATATTGCAAAACGAACATATTTGCTCTACCAAGATGTGCAGCCATAAGTAATGAGCATAAAATTATTGGTAAGATCTTTATAAAATTTTTCATTATTTTTCTCCTTATTTTAAAATCTACATCTCTTAAATCCTGTTGATCCTGTCTAAAATTCTTCTTTAATCCTTGAATATCTATTGTAAGAATAAAACAGAATTCATATTGTCAACAAAGATGCAAAATTTTTACCCGAAATTTATTGAATTTAACGTTATTACTCTCAACGTTAAGCTTGACAGAAGAAACTAATGTAATTTGCATTAATTTGAAAATTTGAGGTAATAAATGAAGCATCTATTATTAATTCTTTTTTTTATAGCGATTATGAACCTTAATGCTCAGGACAATTCTATAGAATGGAATTTTGATGATCATTATAATAAAAGCAGGCTTTTTTTGCATGAAATGGTAAATTACGAAAAAGAATTGGAATGGCAGATCGAAAACGAAGAAAAGCAATTCTCTGCTAATAATCTGAATCTGGATTTTGGTAGTGTCTCTCTTAATGATCTCTACAATATAATTGATCTGAAAATTAATCATAAATTCGATAATAATTGGAAATTTATCCTCAACTATCATAGAGACGAAAGTAAATATAAAAATTTGGACATTAAATTTAATTACATAGGTTTTGAAAGACAATTGAATTCAAATATCTCTTGTTTTTCAACCTGCAATACCTATTATGATAAAGAAGATATGGATGTTGAATTAGGCTTCATGCTCAATGATAGAGTAAAACATAATTATTTGAGGAGTTCCCTGATCTGGCAAAATTTTCTCTATAATAAAAAAAATAACCTGTCGGGAAAAATAGATCATCTTTCTTTGGGATTGAAATGGTTTGGTTTATATAAATTAAAACAATTCCGCTTTTATTCCGAAGGATTTTATGGTAATCGTTTTTCAGTAGATTATCATGATCAATTGCAGCCGCAAAAACACTTTGAATCTAAAGACAACAATGCGCTATTGAAATTATACTACATCCGGATGAACAACATAATGCAATATAAATTGAATATTTACGATTATTATATCGAAGAAGCATTTCAAGACAATGAGTTTGATTATTCCTATAAAAATTGGATTATTGATCATACATTGAATTATAAATTTCAAATATTTGAAAATATTTACTGCAAACCGGAGCTTATGTATCTTGTTCAAACAGCAAAAGCCAACGGATTTATGCAGTATGAATTCATTCGTAAAGAATTTATCAAGGCCTTATATTTTTATTATGATTATAAATATTTCACTATCAAAACCGGCTATATGCGGACTGATTTTAATAATGATTATGATGACCGAAATTCTGACAATGATTATAAAAAAGATATTTCAACTCAAAAATTATTTATAGGGTTTTCCGGTAATATCACCAAAAATAGCAGACTCCTTTTTTCTGTAAGTCATGAGATAAGGTTTCATGGTTTTGGCGGTGGAAATCTGCAATATCAAATGTTTTTCTAAAGCTTATGGATATCAAAACGGTAGCTACTGCTACGTAGTGTAGCCTTTGGAATCTGTGCGTTTTCTCATTCCTAACTTTCCAGTTGGGAATGGTCTAATACGCGAAATTTCTATTTCGTTTTGAAGCAGAAGCTTCAAGCATAATTTCCTTTCCAAGCGGAAGCTTAGGAAGGAGAGGTGAACATCGTGAAAATGTAAAATCATTAACTCATTATGCTCAAATAGAATGTTTATATTTTATTTCCCCTTCCGATTGTATAAATAAAAAACAATGATAAGGGAGAAGGAATAAAAAAAGTTTATTGCCTTAATTATAATAATTTATGAAGTTGGATTTAGCTAGAAGTTAAGGGAGGAAGAACCAATGCGTAATACTTTTACTATATTCTGTTTATTAATAATAATCACTTTATCGGCAATTGAGATGCCTGATTTTAAATATATTGTTCAAAGGCAGCATGACGCAGCGCAACTTAAAATGGAAACATATTCCAGATGGATGGATAACATGCAGGAAGATATGCGCAATATGGATTGCTATGATGTCCGCTATTATTCCATTGATATCGATGTGGATTTTGATCTGCATTATGTGGAAGGAATTGTTACTTCTCATCTGGAAATTCTGGAAGACAATGTATCACTTGTTAGTTTTAATTTTACAACCGATCTGGATGTCGATAATATTCTCATGAACACAACTCCACTAAACTTTACACACGCAGATGAGCTGATTGAAATTGAACTTGGAACTTCCTTTAATACGGGTGATCTGGTGGAATTGGAAGTATATTATTCCGGTTATCCGCAGAACAGACTAAATGACGGCATGAAATTCCAGGAACATGCTGGGGTTCCAATAGTGTTTACAATGGTTTCACCCAAAGGTGCCAGAAAATGGTGGCCCTGCAAAGATACTCCAGCCGATAAACCTGATTCGCTGGATATAAGTATAACCTATCCTTCCCAATATATTTCAGCTTCCAACGGAACACTTACGGAAGTTATAAATAATGGGAATGGAACTAATACTGCAATATGGCACGAGTCGTATCCGGTTTGTACATATCTCACCTCTTTTGCAGTTACAAATTATCAAACATATTCTTTTAATTGGGAATACAACGGTACCAATATGATGGTTGATAATTTTGTTTATCCTGAACAGTATGACTTGAGTGTTTCACTCTATTCGCTTTGCGAAGATATGCTTACATTCTATTCTGATACTTATGGAGAATATCCTTTTATCACAGAGAAATATGGTCACGCAACCTGCACAAATCTTGGTGCGTTGGCTATGGAACATCAAACCTGCACCTCATTCGATTCCGGTTATATCAGCGATCCGGCAGCAGAATATACCGCAGCTCATGAATTAGCCCATCACTGGGCGGGAGATGCTCTAAGTATTGGAGGTTGGGATCACGTGTGGCTCAAGGAGGGTTTTGCTTCTTATAGTGAAGCGCTTTGGGCGGAAAATCTTTTTGGCTTGGAAGGTTTGCATGCATATATGGAAGCTGAAGATACCGGTTCTCAATTGGATGAATGTTTGTATCGCGATCCTGAAGGTACGGGAGGACATATTTTCAATATCGTAATTTATAACAAGGGTTCGTGGGCAATCCACATGCTGCGAGGCTTATTAGGTGATGATGATTTCTTCCTGATGTTGCAGAATTTCTTTCAGGACCCAGATTTAATTTATGGAAATATCACAACTCAGGATTTGGAAAATGCAGCAGAAGATGTGTATGGTGAAGAACTCGACTGGTTTTTTGATGAATGGTATCTAAATTACGGCAGACCGCAATATCATTATGTCCTTTACGAGTCGGAAACTCAAGACTCACTCAAGGTTACCTTGTATTCTCAAGGCAGCTCGGGAGATCCATTCGATATGTATGTTCCCGTGTGTTTAGATGGGAATTTAGACAGGATCTGGGCTGCGGACGGTTTCAATTACGATACGCTTTATCTATCCGGTGATCTGGATTCACTTGTTTTCGATAATGAAAATTGGGTTCTTGATTATGGTTTTATAGAAGTTATTCCTGTTCTGGATGAGATAGATTTGTTGCGAGACGACTCAATAGTAATAACCTGGAGTGAATTCTACGATCCGGCAATTGAGGGGATGAATATTTACAGGAAGCAGGCAGGTGAGGAATTTATCCTTCTGAATTCTGAACCTATATCAGCAACTGCTTATTATGACGATGATGTTATCCCCGAAGAGGTATATTATTATAGAGTTGCTGCCGTATTCCAATCAGAAGGAAATTACATAAGTAGTTTTTCAAATGAGATATCAATAACACCTGTCGACTTCACGTTGGATGAAGGAATATTGCTGGTGGATGGAACACTTGATGGACTTCCCGCATCACCATTTCCAACAGATGAAGAGGTGGATGAGTATTATGCAGAGTTGCTTTCCGGTTATTCATATACAAACTGGGATATTGCTACGCAAGGATCTCCACCACTCACAGAAATCGCAAAATACTCCAGCATCATCTGGCATACTGATGATATTTCCAACTATCCATTTGTGGATGGAGTTTATAATATGAAATGCTATCTGCTGGCTGGAGGGAATCTCCTTGCATCATGCTGGAAACAATTATGTGGAGTATCGGAAAATTTCCAGAATTATTTCCTCTATCTTGATGAATCTTCTACTCATGATCAAGCAGATTTTGCCGGAGCTTTTGGAATAAATGGTTTTGCTGATATAGCAGTTGACCAGGATAAAATCCCTCTGCCAAACTGGGGAGATAATCTACAGTATGTGAATAAATTCTTACCAATAGAAGATGCTGAAGCAATCTTTTCTTACGATTCATTCTCAAATGATCCTGATTGGGAGAATGCAGTTTGCGGTCAGCGTTTCAGTGGTAATTATAAAATTTACATTTTAGGTTTTCCCCTCTATTATATGATGCAAGATGAAGCAGAAGAGATTGTTCATAATGTTTTGGAAGATTTTGGTGAAGTTAGCAGCATAGAGAATTATGAGTTAGAAGTTATAAATTGTAAATTAAATAATTATCCCAATCCATTTAATCCATCAACAACGATCAGTTTTGAAACCACAAATTTACACGAAAATACACGAATTGAAATTTATAATTTGAAAGGACAAAAAATCCGTAAATTTTCAATATACAATAATCAATCTTCAATTGAATGGAATGGAACAGACCAAAGCAACCAACCTGTATCCAGTGGGATATATTTTTATAAATTAAAATCGGGTGATATTGAGATAAGCAGGAAGATGCTGCTGTTGAAATGAAGAAAGGTAACATCCCTTTTTTCTTTACAGAAATTATAACTTCCCGATTTTTACAATAATTAGAATTAGAGTAAGTTAGATAAAATGGAGCTTAAGAAAATGAACAGTAATCAGATCAGAAAACAGTATATAGAGTTTTTCCAAAAGAAGGATCACAAAGTTGTTTCTTCAGCACCTGTAATCCCAAT
>DAOUTP010000063.1 GCA_030626645.1 Candidatus Cloacimonadota bacterium | reverse complement strand
GGACTCACAAGTGAGTTTGTTAAGAAATTTTGTTAGATTACTACAAAGTTTAAAAAACATGAAGATATTCTGATGGCTACACATAACAAGCGTGTCGGCAGTAGAGTTGGTCAGTGCTCTTTGTTTGAATCTTACGATTCAAACGGCTGGTCTGTTTGTTTTTGGCGTGATCGTTCCGATCCCGCCGCACACGCGAAACATTAACCAACACTTGTACGCCTTGGAGTATTCCGCTTCACATCAAAATGATTTGGTACCCAAGACAGGCAGAACAATGTTCTGCCACTACAATGTAAATTTTTGTAGGGACAGCTCACCGAGCTGTCCGCAGGAATACCAGCAACAAGAAAAAAAAGCTCCCGATTTTCGGGAGCTTCCCAAGTTCAACAAATTCAACTAGTTATTAATTGTAACCATTCCGAAGGTCAAGTGCAAGAAGAATTCCTCTGGTAGAGACCATTCGGAAGGTTCCCCTCTGTTCAACAGCTAAACTACTTCTTTCTACTCTACAATCCCAACTTTCTTTTTTGCAATTATGCTGTAAACAACCGGTAGAAATATGAGTGTGAGGAAAGTTGCACTAATGAGTCCACCAATCACAGTTAAAGCCATAGGAGATTTTAATTCTGATCCTTCACTTGTACTCAATGCCATCGGCAGCATTCCCATCATTGTTGTAATTGCTGTTATGAGTACAGGGCGCAATCTGTCTTTACCGGCTTGAATGATCGCATCTCTTTTTTCCATACCTTTAAGCCTGAGCTGGTTCATATGATCTATAAGCACAATTCCGTTATTTACAACAATACCAGATAGGATAATCCCTCCCACAAAACTTACAACAGAAAGTGTGGTACCGGTAATTCCCAATATGAACATTACGCCAATAACCGCTAGTGGAATTGTAAACATCACGATAAAGGGTTGACGCAGTGATTCAAATTGTGAAGCCATAACTATGTAAACCAATACAACTGCCAGCAACAATGCCAGAGAAAGAGTTTTAAATGCTTCCTGCATATCTTCATAAGCTCCGCCGATATTTACAAAATATCCCGCTGGAAGATCATCAATAATATCAGAGATCTTCGTGCTCACATTATCTACAACTCCACCCATATCTTGTGTTCCGGAGATATTGGCAGAAACTGTTACCTTCCTGGTTTGTTTTTCATGGCTGATCACTCGAGGTCCTTCTGCATATTCAATATGAGCTATCTGATTAAGCGGAATAGAAAATCCCATTGGAGAAATGATGGCAATATGCATAATATCCTCGAAGCTGTTACGCGTTTCTTCATCCAACCTAACCAGAATATCTAACTCTTCACCTGCTTTACGAAATACTCCGGCTTGTGTTCCAATTGATGCTGTTTTAATGGTAGAAGCAACTTGATAGGTTGTAAGCCCATATTTGAATGCTTTATCTTTATCAATAATTATATGAGCTTCCGGTTTACCCACTTTCACAGAATTCACAACATCACTCACATGTTTTACTTCTTTTATCCTGTCTTCTATTCTTCCGGCAAATTCTTTTAGAACTTCAAGATCTTTACCAAATATTTTTATCTCGATTGGATTTGTCTGTCCACCTCCCATCATCTGCTCACTTGATAAGAAGTTAATATCCGCTCCTTCTATTTTAGGAAGCTGCTCGCGCACTCTATTCTGGATCTCTTCATAGGAAATTGCTCTATCTTTCTGTTGGTATAATCTGGCAAAAACCTGTGCTTCATTTACTTCCTGCGGATTTGTTGGATCTGCTTGTGCTGACGCATCAGACATCGGACCAACTAACGACATTACATTTTGTACTCCTTCCACCTGCATAAACACATCTTCAATTTGACGTACTATTTCATCAGTTTCATCTAATGAAGTACCAACCGGAGCTTGTACGTGAAAAGCCATCATTGGAATATCCTGAGTGGGCATAAATTCTGTACCGATCATTCCCGTGAAAGGAACTATGAGTGAAACAACCAATAACACAACAACAATAAGAATAGTTTTTCCTTTATGATCCAGTGCCCAGTTCAAAATTTTAATGTATCGTCTTTTAATACCATCAAACATTTTTTCAGATTCATCATGTACAGGTCTATCTGCTGCCTTGCGGAACAAAACTGAGGCAATTGCAGGAACAATAGTAAGTGAAACAAAAAGAGATGCCGCAAGTGAAAACGCAACAGTAAGTGCAAGCCCTCGTACAAGAATTCCCGTCATTCCTTCGGCAAATATCATTGGGAAGAAAACGGCAATTGTAGTCAGTGTTGATGCGGTAATTGCCATGGCAACTTCAGAAGCTCCAACTTTTGCTGCTTCAACTTTCTTCATCCCCAGTTCCATGTGTCTGTAAATGTTCTCGATAACAACGATCGAGTTATCAACCAGCATTCCTACTCCCAGCGCTAAACCACCAAGTGTCATTATATTCAAAGAAAATTTAGCGAGATAGATCGAAACCATTGTTGCTACAACTGAGATGGGAATTGCCAACGATATTGCCAGAGTAGGCCGCCAATTCCTAAGAAAAAGGAACATAATGCCAATAGCAAGAATTCCACCAATGATCAAGTTTGACATCGCACCGGCAGTAACTCTGGAGATGGGCAAACTCATATCCATGATATCGTTGAAATCTAGTTCAATCTTCAAATCTTTCTGGATCTCTTTCAGTTCCTCTTTCACAACATTTGCCACAGTTATTGTATTAGCTCCTGACTCTTTAGAGATCATCATCATTGCTGTAGGTTTTTTATTGGTTCTTATATAATATCTTTTTTCTTTATAACCATCTTCTACACTGGCGATATCTTTTAAGTATATAGTATTACCCTTATCTGTTATCCTTATTGGAAGATTCTGTATCTCTTCGATAGATTTATATTGAGCAACTGTACGCAGCAGAAAATCTTCCTTCCTTTTCTGAATGTAACCAGCGGACATATTGATATTTCCTGCTGCAACTATCTGTACAACTTCATCAATGGAAATATTATATTGTTCTAATTTTGCAATATCCACAATAACCTGTTTTTCCAGTTCGTCTCCACCCATTATCATTACAGATGCAACACCTGGTAATTGCTTGATCTTAGAAGCAACATCGTCATCCAGCATTTTACGAAGTTGATATGTATCTTCAGGTCCGGTAACCCCGTACATCAGTATCGGCATTTGTGATAAATTGAATTTCATAACAAGAGGACGTGAAACATCATCTGGAAGATAGTCAGCTACCTGATCGATCATATCACGCAGGTCTTGTGCTGCAAAATCAAGATTGGTTCCCCAATTGAATTCAACCATGATAAGAGAAGCATTTTCCATACTCTCCGATTTTAAATTCTTAATATTTTTCACAGATGCAATTGCTGTTTCCAGTGTTTTTGTTACCGTCTCTTCCACATCCTGAGAAGATGCCCCATTGTATGGTGTGATTATAGATATGACCGGATAATCCATATCGGGAAACATCTCTAATCCTAGTTTAGTAAACGATATCCCACCTAATATCAGAATGAGGATCGTCAGCATAAGTATTGTAACTCTTCTATTTACCGAGAATTCTGGTAATTTCATATTTAACTCCAATTATTTATTTTGCAACGAACAAAAACTAACCACAGAGAACACGGAAATAATTTTAATCTCCAATCATCAGTTCCTAATTTCTAACTTCTAATTTCTAACTTCTAATTCCTAATCTCAACCTTGTCACCTGCTTGTAAGCCGATATTTCCTGATATAATTACTTCTTCTCCTTTTGTAATACCACTTTTTATTTCAATCTCTTCTTCGTTCCCAATACCCAGTGTTACTTCACGTTTTTCTGCAATTCCATTTGCAGCTACAAAAACATAACTTGATTTCAACACGCTTTCCTGGGGAATTATTATAGTGTTTGAAGAAGATTGTGTAATTAGATCGATTCGGGCAAATTGGTTATGTTTTAATAAATTGGAATCGTTATTAATTGAAATCTCAATTGGGAAAGTACCGGACATCATTTCTGCTTCAGGAGAAACATAAGAAACAAGCCCATAAAATTCTTCATCCGAATTATCAATTGTGACAATGGCTTTTTGCCCTTTCTTTAGCTTGTTTATATCTTTGTCTGAAACTTGTAATTTTGCTTTGAATTTGCTGGAATTTACAATACGAATAAGAAAAGGATCCATCATCGAATCGAATTTTTCTCCTTCTTTTTTATAGATGTATGTAACAATTCCGGAAATTGGAGCTTTCATTTCGATATTATCCAGCATGAATTCATAAGTAGATTTTACTATGTTGTATCCTGTCTTTACTTCATCGAATGTCTGTTTATCAATAGCATCACTTTCCAGGAGCTTTTGCATCCGTAAATAATTCTGTTCTGCATTCTCAAATTGAATCCTTGTTTGTTCTAGTTGCGTTTCATCCAGCTTGACCAAAAGATCTCCAACTTTTACATGATCTCCTTCTTTTACAAATAACTTCTCTACTTTTCCTGACATAGAAGGACTTGCATTGGCAATTGTTTCGGCTTCAATTTTTCCTGAGTATTTTAAATAAGTGTTGATCTCACCCATTCTTGCTGCTACAGTTTTCACATTGCGTTTACCTGAGAATCCATTATCTTCTTTAACAACTTCCTTATCCTGGCATCCAACTAAAATTAACAAAACCAGTGATATTAGTATAAATATTTTTCTGTACATTATTCCTCCATCTCGCCTATATATTTTTTAATTTCAAATTTTATGAGAACATAATCGTAGTAAGATGAAATAAGATTCATCTCGCTGCCAAACAGCATAGTCTCTGCATCCAAAAGCTCGCTATTTGTAATCATCCCCTGCTCAAATAGCTG
This sequence comes from Candidatus Cloacimonadota bacterium, assembly GCA_030626645.1. Classification (GTDB taxonomy): domain Bacteria; phylum Cloacimonadota; class Cloacimonadia; order Cloacimonadales; family TCS61; genus Tenebribacter. The sequence continues at coordinate 3,645 of DAOUTP010000063.1, read as the reverse complement.
ATTTATTATCTTATGATTCTCTTCGGCAAATTCTAAAGCTAACTTTCTATCTTGAACTATCTTTGCGTTTGTGATCAATTTATTGTAAACATTCTCAGCACCTATAAGATAATTATCTTTAGCATATTCGGTTTGTTTTTTAGTTTTCATTAATTCGTATTTTGCCTGTTTCACTTTTGAGAAGTTGGAACCTCCGGTAAATAGTGGAACGGAAACTGCCGCGACAAGATTCCAGTTATCCTCTCCTGAAAAATCAAATTCATCATCACTTTCGATCTGATAATCAAATTGCAAATTTACAGAAGGAAGAAAATTCCCTTTTGCCATCCAATAATTTTTCTTCATCATCTTATTTACCAGATCAATACTGTTCAGTGTTGGACTTGTCAGTTTCACTTTGATTAGGAATTCCTGTTTTGCAATTTTGATCTCGCTCTGCTCCATAACAGCATAAGCGTCAATTTCGGTATCATATTTTGCAAGCTGAATCTCAGCTGGAACATTTTCCTCAGCTCCGATCAAAGAATTCCAGAAAGACAATATTTCATTTAGTCCATTTTCAATTTCAAAGTTTGATGTTTTATCATTATTCAACTTTACTTTCCACTGTAATACATCAGATTTTTTTGCTGTTCCAACCTCAAAATTCTTCTCTACTTTTTCCAGATGGGAAATACTGGAGGACAAACTTTTTTGAGTTAGCTTTTGAATATCTTTTAATTTCAAATACCCAAAATAGGTGGAAGCAACAGCGTAAGATGTATCCAATTCTTTGTTTTCCAATGCAATCTCTGCTTGCTGTTTTGCCAGATTTGCTAACTGATAGCCAAGGATAACTTTCCCACCATTAAATATCGGCTGTTGAACTGTGATATTATTTGTGTATGATGTTTTGTAGAAACCTCCACTCATTACTCCTACTGAGAATGGCAGAAAATGTCCTGTGGGATTTCCGAGCATATCATAAGACTGAATCATTGTTATTTCGTTTGCTTCATCATATGTATCATCATCAATTCGAACAATTACAGAATTGAAAGAAACTCTTGGCAGAAAATTTGAGAATGCATCAAACTTTTTCCAATTGGCAGATTTCAAAGAATATTCTGCAGCCTTTATTTCCTTATTATTTACACGAGCCAATTTTATGCTTTCATCAAGATCGATCTCTACAGCATAAAGTGCAGAAAGCAATAACAATGTTAGCATTAATAAAAATAATTTCTTCATATTTACCTCTTTATATTTTTATCCATCATTTTCTGTTGATATAGTTTTCCAGAGATTCTGGAATATTTTTTCACCCTTTTCTTTCAGATCTATATTATCCGTCATGATGTGATAGATCATTGTACCTTCTGCTAGTGCGTTTATCATGAATGCCATCGTATCACAATCAATGTTCTCTTTGATCTTTCCTTCCAGTTGAGCTTTCTTTATGATCTCAACCAAGATCTCTTGATTTTTCAAATGCAGCTTTCCGTGTTTCTCTCTAATTTGCGGAAATTTGATGAACGCATTTGTCATAAGCATATAAAAATTATTAACATCAATATTTTCTGAACCTGTCATTGCTCCGAGTACCTCTGAAATATTAGAAAGCGAACCAAAATAAATCTGTAGGATCTGCTTTAAATTTGCTGACTCTGAGTACATTGATCTTTCAAGTTCTTCAAACTTTTCAAAAAGATAATCTATTGCTTCAATAAATAGCTCTTCTTTATTCTTAAAGTGATGATAAATTCCACCTTTGGTTATTTTACATTCTGTAACTACATCACTGATTGATGTAGCATCATAACCTTTCTGTAAGAATATTTTAAGAGCAGCCAAACTTATCTTATCCTTTGAATTCATCACACCTCCAACAATAAAACCGACCGTTCGGTATGCATAAAATTTTCGATGTTAATTATGTCAATTATTTTTTGAAATGAAAGTTAAAAGAGAAACCTTGCGGATGATGTGTTGGCTTTGCGAAGCAAAACGATGCTGGAATTCTCTTGCCTGTCTGATGGTCGGAGACCTCCGCAATGGTTGGGAATCTTTCATTAAGGTCACCATTGCGAAGGTCTTGTTCCTCGACCATTCGCAAGGTAACGCATAACTTTTTATTTCAATATTTCTTTTAACTTTTTCTCATCTAATTTTTCTACTATTTTTTCGAGCAACTTAATCAATTCATCAAAATCATTCATAGAAGCAATACAGTTATGGCTATGTGCATAACGAACCGGTACGCCAAGTACAATGCTGGGAATTCCTCTGTTTGCAACATGGAATTGTCTACCGTCTGTTCCTCCACCTTTTCTTACAGTTAATTGGATTTTGATATCATTCTCATTGGCACATTCAATTACAAAATCTTTCAATTCTCTTTTCACGATCATCGTAGGATCGAATAAGCGAACATGAGCGCCTTTGCCAACTCCTGTCTGAGATGGGTAAGGAATTCCTGGGATATCATCTGCCGGAGCACCTTCTAAAACTATGCAAATATCAGCATCTGTATAATTTGCAATTGTTTGCGCACCGCGAGTTCCAACTTCTTCCTGCACACTTCCAACACAATAAACTGTATTTGGATGTTTCTTTTTTGCCAGTATCTTCCCTATCTCGATAACAGCTGCAACTCCTGCTCTGTCATCAAATGCCTTTGAAAACATTCTTCTGTTTTTATCACTATAATGAAAATTTGTTACAGGAACAATCTGATCACCAAGTTGAATTCCGAAGTTCTTTTCTACATCTTCCTTGGAAGTTGCACCAATATCCACGAACATATTATTGATTTCGGGTTTAATATCTTGTCTGTTTTTTAAGAAATGAACAGGGACAGCACCTATAATTCCGGGATATTTTTCTCCTTTGGAATTTATCAAATCAACGGGTGCCGAAAGGAGTGTATTTGGATTCCATCCACCGATATTTTGAAGCTTGATGAAGCCTGTAGTTAATATATCAGCAACTATAAAGCCGATCTCATCCATATGTGCCACGAACATGATCTTTGGTTTCTCGCTGCTGCCTTTGTATTCAAAACTAGCTGAACCCATATTATCTTTATTATAAGATGAATATCCACTCAATTCATCTTTCATTATTTCAGCAATTTTATTTTCACTACCGGAAATCCCGGATTCAAGAGTTAGTTTTTTTAATAATTCAATTCTATCAGTCATTTTATCCCCTCTAATAATTATTTTTTTTGAGAATTTATTTTTAGTAATGATTGTCAAATTGTTTATACAAAGTCATCTTATTTAAGAAGGATAAACCTTGATTTACCAAGAATGATTATTTTTCGTCACTCTGTTCGTCAAGCCGTAGTTGATGTTTGTTAAACGAAGTCTGAAGGAGTCTTCTTGCTGTTACTTTTGACGAAGAGTATGAAGATTAATAACTGATTATTGTTATCATAATCCTTCCTAAAAAGAACAACGTAAAAGATTCGTCAGGATGACGCATTCCTAAAAAGAGCAACGTGCGAGATACGTCAGAATGACACATAATTATTAATCTTTATACTGTTATTTATTTTCTTTCTCGATAAATTCCCAGTGCAGATGAGTTCTGGTCTTAAAAGCATAGAATTTCATGAATTTTAGCATTCTGGGTAAATTGTAATCAGGCTCAACTTGAAAG
>DAOUTP010000083.1 GCA_030626645.1 Candidatus Cloacimonadota bacterium | reverse complement strand
GTGAAGCTCGCCGATTTGCTGTTAAATATAATTTGAATATAACCGCTTTTGTTGATTATAATCAATTACAGATAAGCGGAGATATAAGTGAGGTTATGCCTCAACATATCCTGGATAATTATCTTTCGGATGGTTGGGATGCAATTGAGATCGATGGTCATGATCTGATTGAGATAAGAGATGCAATACTAGATGCTGTTCAAAATGAAAAACCAACTGTGATCATTGGACACACTATCATGGGAAAAGGTGTTTCATTTATGGAAAACAAGGAAAAATACCACGGATCTCCCCTCTCGGAAGAACAACTTACTGAAGCATTGAAGGAACTTGATCTCGAAAATAATATTGAAAAATACAAAAAACTCAGAAGCGAATTTAACGCTTCCAATTCCAATCATAACGACAATTCTTCCAATTTAGATTTTGATATAGATCTTGGCGAACCAATTATATATAAAGAAAAAACAGATAACCGCTCTGCCTGGGGAAATGCAATTGCTGATATAGCTTCCAAAAATAAGAATGCACCTCTTGTAGTTTTCGATTGTGATCTGCAGGGAAGTGTGAAAACCAAAGAATTTGAAGCTGCTTTACCGCAGAATTTCATTCAGAGTGGGATAATGGAGCATAACACAGCCGTTGTTGCCGCAGCAGTATCAAAAGAGAGATTGCAGGTTTTCTTCCCTGATTTCGGCGTTTTCGGCGTTGATGAAACTTATAATCAGCATAGACTAAGCGATATTAACAATACTAATTTGAAAATTATAACAACGCATGTTGGCTTGGATGTTGGAGAAGATGGCAAAACGCATCAATGCATAGATTATTTTGGAGTAATGAAAAATCTCTATAATTTCAAAACGATCATTCCTGCCGATCCAAATCAAACAGACAGAGTCATCCGCTATATCTCCGGAAAATATGGAAATTTCCTTATTCCAATGGGACGTTCCAAACTGGAACTGATAAAAAAAGAAAACGGTGATATATTCTTTGGAATAGATTATAAATTTAAATATGGCAAAGCTGATCTGCTGAAAGATGGGAAAACAGCTGCACTTTTTGTTATGGGAACTCTTACGGGAAGAGCCATGTTAATTGCAGATGAATTAGAAAAGCTAGGAATTTCACTTCAAGTATGGAATATTTCCTGCCCGAATGAGCTGGATGAAGAAGCTTTAAAACAAGCTGCAAAAATCGGAACTGTTTTCACCTATGAAGATCATAATGTGAATACCGGTATTGGAAACAGCATTGCAGATAAAATGATGCAAATGGGCTTACACTGTAAATTCATAAAATTCGGTGTTGAAGATTACGCACTTTCCGGTAATAGCGATGATGTATTTAAACATTGCAAATTAGATGTGGATTCAATTGTAAAAAGGATAAAAGAAGCACTGTAAGAAAAGGAATTAGGGATTAGGAATTAGGGATTAGGTGTTCGGGATTAGCTGTTAGAAGTTAGCTGTTAGCTGTTAGCAGAAAATTTCTGATTTATGATGTTGTCATGGTGAGCGGAGACGAACCATCACTTCAAATTATATGTGTATAACCTTCGTCCTTCGACTTCGCTCAGGATGACACAAGCTCAGGTTAAAATCTAAGTTTAATAACAAAATGATATTATAACACTTCGATATGAGACTTCGTCTCTACTCTGTGCGACAGTTAATACTAAAACCCTTCAAGCTTAATATTAAATTCAACCGTCTCGATCTTAATTTCACTTATCATATTATCATCAATATCGGTTGAGATCGTATGAACAGGATATTTGATTCCATCTACTACTTTATATTCAAGATATGTTCTAATAATTTGTTTTGCGTCAATCGTATAGATCATCCTGACAGGTAGCAGTTTTTCAATATCAATAAATAGCATGAGCTTCGAATCACCCTTTATAAGTTCAAGTTCAAAGCATTCTCTTTCCAGAATTGTCTTTTCACCCAAAAGTCTGATCTCAAAATCGGTTTTACTTCGTGCGATCCTAATCAAATTTCGATTCAAATTACCACTTATCGTATTGATATATTTTTCCGGCAGATTCTCATAAAACCCTTGAGGATATTTAAGCCAGCCGCTATCGTTATCAATAATAAATTCCTTATCTTCGAACTTGATACGAAGTTTACCGGGGAATTTTACTTCCACCTGAACAGGAAATGATATTGTGCCGTATTCCATTGGCTGACTGACTGTACCGATGGTGCTTATTGTTTTTATCTGATCAACATTACCAATACTTTGTACCAATTCATCAAATATTCTGTTCCCTTCAAATTGCTGTTTCTCACCAAGTTTATATTCTTCAAATTCTTCGGAAAACAAAGAAACAGAAATCAGAAACATTATACAAATTAATTTTATAAATTTCATGCTAATTTAACTCCTTCGGCTGGAAAACAATAAAATTGGATTTTTTGTCAAATGAATTAAGCAGCTTGATCTTTTTAACTTTTCCTATTTCAAATTTCACATTCTTTTCTCGCACTTTCGTACTCTTCACTTAGGCACTTTTCATCTTCTTGCTCTTCTTAAATAATTCCTAATTTCTAATTTCTAATTACTTATCTTTCTCCTCCCTGTACTTTCGCACTCTCGTACTTTTTTTGTTATTGACACTTTAATTTCATTTTTATTAATTCGAATTGCATTAATTAAATTGCTTTAAAGAAAACGAAATTGAGAGTGAACATTGATTTAAAAGAATTGGAATTTGGCTAAGGAGAGTATACAATAACTTTTTCCGAAAAGTTATTGTATACATTTTTTGTATAACTATAGGTTAGTTATGTATACATTTTATATTGGCGTGGCGTACATATGTTAGAAGCAATTGTGTAAAGGAGTGAGAAATGAAATTCACCATATTGATGTTATCATTCATCCTGTTAAATTCCATAATACTTGCAGACATCATTATTCCAGCTGGAAATGTTTCCGGTATTTGGAATCAATTCGGTTCACCTTATCTAATCGGAGGTGAAATAACTATTCCAGATGGAGAGACATTAACAATTGATCCTGGTGTTCTTGTAGAATTTCAAGGGCACTATAAATTAAATGTTCAAGGTAGATTGCTGGCAGTTGGAACGGATGAAGAAATGATTCATTTCACCATAAATGATACTACCGGTTTCAGCAATACTAATTCTGATGAAGGTTCTTGGCACAGCATTCGATTTGAGGAAACTCCTGCAGTAAATGATTCATCTTTGATTATAAATTGCGTACTTGAATACGGTAAAGCTGAAGGAAGTTCTAATAACGAAGATAGTCATGGTGGAGCAATTCATATCAGGAACTTCTCGAAGGTCAGAATTTCGCATTCCATTATCAGAAACAATATTGCTTATTATGGCGGTGGAATTTATTGTAATGAGTCAGATCCGATTATCTCAAATAATATAATATCTAATAATTTTGCAAAATCAGGAGGAGGTCTTATAAGCGCAAATAGTTCACCCAGAATAATAAGCAATACTTTTAGACATAATCATACAACTTGGGGATCAGGTGCAATTAACTGGTATGACTATTATGAGAATAATGAACTGATTTTGATAAACAATCTGATTGTACAAAACACAACTGATGGAAGTGGTGGTGGAATACGCTGTTCCAGAAACTTAGAAAATGGACAAATGACCAATAATACAATCTGCAATAACAGTGCTGAAATTGGAGGGGGAGTTCAATTTTACGAAACAAACATTAACGTAATAAACTGCATTCTTTATGGCAATACGGCAACTGAAGATGGAAATCAGGTGGATTTGTATGATGATGAAAGTGATCCAAATTTTTATTATTGTAATATTCAGGATGGGATTGAAGATTTTGGTGGATATGGAATTATAGAATATGAAGGAGAATATGAAAATAATATTGATTTAGATCCTTGCTTCTCTTTGAATAATAACCATCCCTATTCACTATCAGAGGATTCTTATTGCATCAATAACGGCAATCCTGATACCTTCGGACTGAATTTACCTGATATTGATTTAGCAGGAAATCCCAGGATCTATGAAGGCGATATTCAACGAATAGATATTGGCGCTTATGAATTTCAGAATGAACCGTCTTTCGTCTCTTTTTTATACTTTTCTCCCGAACCAGAATATTATCTCCTTCCGCAAGATGTAGAAATAACCTGTGATACGCCCGGTGTTGCGATTTATTATACGTTAGATGGCTCCGAACCAGATCAGAATTCACTACTTTACACAGCTCCTATCCTTATTTCAGACGTTACAACAGTTTTCGCCAAAGCATATAAAAACAACCTTACACCTAGTTTTACGGAAGGTGGTACCTATCACATCGGTTATAATTATTTTCATGGTGAGATCAGCGGAACCTGGAGCAGTGAATATTCTCCCTATTACATTATTGAAGAAGTCACCATTCCCAATAGTGAGACTCTAATTATAGAACCTGGAGTAGATATTATTTTTATGGGACATTATCGGTTCAATGTACAGGGAAAATTGCTAGCTGAAGGAACAGAGAATAATATGATCACTTTTACTATAAATGATAACACTGGTTTTAGTAATATCGCTATCAGCGATGGTGGCTGGCATGGAATTCGTTTTGCTAATACACTTGCCACCAATGATTCTTCCAGGATCGTATATTGTAATATCAAATATGGAAAAGGAGTAGGTGAAGATTACGATGATAGCCGGGGAGGCGGGATTTTCCTGAGAGATTATTCCAAAGTTCTCATATCTCACTGTCTAATCGATTCCAACAAAGCTTATTGGAGCGGAGCAGGAATATGTTGTTACAATTCCAGTCCGAAAATTTGCCATAATACTATCCGTGAAAATGAATCTATCAGCGGCAGCGGAATATATACTCGTGAGGATTCTTCTCCACTAATTTACGAAAATGTTATCAAATATAATACAACCCGACCTATCGGTTCGGGAGCGGGAATATGTACTTTAGGCGGTAATGCAATTATTACCGGAAATGTAATCACTAATAATTCTACATCGGGTGGTGGTTATACCGGAGGACCAGGAGGAATAGCCTGCGGGCATAGCGCTAGTCCCTATATTTTTGATAACATCATCGAGAACAATACAGGTGGATTTGGAGGTGGTATCGATGTTTCCGGTGACAGTAATTCTACCGGACATCCAATTATAACTAATAACACGATCAGAAACAACAATGGTTTTCATGGTGGTGGATTGCGCTGTACTGAATCCGGTATGGTGCTTGTAAACAATGAGATCTCTGGTAATTATTCATACTACGGTGGTGGAATAGGTGTTTATAATGATGCCAGTCCATTAATAGTAAATAATTCAATTACAAATAACACTGCCACTTATGGTGGAGGTCTTTCTATGATGTCAAATTGTTCTCCTACTATTATTAACACAATCATCTGGGACAATTCCGGCAATCAGATTTATCTTCGCGATACGGAGGATGGTGAAGCTGACCCTGATTTTTATTATTGTGATATCCAGGGAGGAATTGAAGGTTTTGGATTTTTCGAAAATACGGTTTATGTAGGAAACTATCAAAATAATATCGATACTGATCCCTGTTTTATCGGCTCCGGTTTATATAATTATAGTCTTGATTATAACTCTCCCTGTATCAACTTAACTCGTCCAGATACTACCGGATTATTTCTCCCTCAATATGATATTTTGGGAAATCCCCGTATATATGAAGGTGAAATCACCAAGCTTGATATGGGAGCCTTCGAATATCAAGGTGAATCCATTTATACCACAATTCCCGAATTTTCTATTGAACCGGGAATACATGAAACCAGTCAGATAGTTGAAATTAGCTGCTTGAATCATGGAGCAGATATCTATTATACTCTAGATGGAAGTGAACCTGATCAGAATTCGTTATTTTATACCCAATCTTTAGTTATTTCTACAAATACTTTTATCAAAGCAAAAGCATTTAATACCGGTCTACAACCAAGCATGACCCTAACAGGCAGTTTTTTCATTGGAACCCTTTCCGGGCTTGTATCTGGAACACTGACAGCAGCGGATTCACCGTATAACATTATTGCTAATATTCTTATACCGTTTGGAGACACCTTATATATTGAGCCCAGTGTTGAATTGCTTTTTCATGGTCGTTACAGGATCTATGTTGGCGGAAATACCACACTTCTGGCTCTGGGAACAGAATCCGAGTATATCACTTTTACAGGAGCAGGCAATCATAAATGGCATCATCTTTATATCCACAATAGCGGAGATGATGATATTGTTAACTATTGTATATTTACTTCAGGAAAAGCTGATATCGAGGGAGATTTTGATAACAAAGGAGGAGCAATTTGCGTTAGAGATAGTTCACCAACAATTTCTAATAGTATTTTCTACAATAATTCAGCTTCCTCATTTGGAGGAGCAATATACTTAACTAATTCAGATGCAATAATCATAGGGAATTTAATTTACAATAACGAAGCTGTCTATGGTGGTGGAATCTACTGCTTCCAATCCAGCCCTTTAATTTTAAGCAATACAATAAGTAATAATATAGCTGAAGAAGACGGTGGCGGTTTAGTTGTCGCTCATAGTTCCAATCCTATTCTAATCAATGTAATTCTCTGGGGGAATATTGCAGTAAATGGAAACCAAGTTCATCTTTATACAAACTTAGCTCTTCCTGATTTCTACTATTGTAATATTCAGGGAGGAATTGAAGAATTCGGTATAAGTTATAACTTTGTCTTTGAAGGGATCTATGAAAATTGTATTAATGCAAATCCTCAATTTATTGATATTAATCTTCATGATTATCATCTTGCTGCAAATTCTCCCTGCATCGATACTGGTACTCCTTCCGGTTGGGTCATTCCTTTCTATACTTACATTACAATTGATGAACTACTGGGGTACGATCATTTTGGTGCTAATTATGATATAGGCTGTTATGAATGGCTGGGAATAGGATTATCTAGTGAAGAAATAGAAATAATAAAAATTAGTTTAAGCAATTATCCGAATCCTTTTAATCCCTCAACTACGATCGTTTTCACTATCCCGGAAGAAAGTAATGTTGAAGTCATTGTTTATAACATCAGGGGTCAGAAGGTTAAGAAAGTTGTAAAAGATTTATTTGAGAAAGGGCATCATTCTGTTATTTGGCAGGGTAATGATGAGTCAGGAGAATCTGTAAGTTCTGGTGTTTATCTGTATAAATTAAATGTGAATGGCAAAACTGAATCAGTAAATAAATGTTTACTATTGAAATGAAGAGGATGCTGCTAACAAGCAACTCCACAGCCAAGCAAGAAGATAAGCAAGAAGAGCGTGGCAGCTGCCAAACATTAACCAACATTCCGCTTCGCTCCATGTTGGTTAACGCCGGGCGCGACACTGTAAAAGACTCGCAACAGTATCGAAGCGGAACATCGTTTAAAATTACGTCCACGGGGACTCGCAAATAGACAACCCTTGACTTTT
>DAOUTP010000277.1 GCA_030626645.1 Candidatus Cloacimonadota bacterium | reverse complement strand
TAATACAAGGAGCATAAGCCATGATTATTGAAGGTCCATCATACGCTTCTGCTTCACGAATAGCTTTTAGAGCTTGATTTTTATTTGCTCCCATCGCGATAGAAGCAATATAAACATATCCATAACTCATCAGCATAAGACCAAGGTCTTTCTTAACCGTTTCTTTACCAGACTCAGCAAATTTTGCTACAGCACCGAGTGGAGTTGCCTTAGAAGCCTGACCACCAGTATTGGAATAAACTTCTGTATCAACTATCAGAATATTAACGTTTCTTCCAGTAGCCATTACGTGATCTACACCACCATAACCAATATCATAAGCCCATCCGTCACCACCAAAAGCCCATACAGATTTATCAACAAAATGATTTTTTAGTTCAACGATCTTTCTGATGATTTCTTCATTTTCTCCTGAAGCTTTTTTCAATGAATCCTGAAGAATAGTTTGAATTTGAATTGAATTTTGGATAGCTTCGTTATCCTTTGCATTCCATAATTCAAGAGCTTTTCTCAATACTGTTTCAAGTTTCGTATCTGTACCATTTGTAAGAAGTTTCTCCACATTATAGCGAAGTTGTTTTCTATTAGCATCAACCGCTAATCTCATACCAAAACTGTATTCTGCATTATCTTCGAAAAGACTATTTGCCCAGGTTGGACCATGTCCGTCTTTATTTTTACAATATGGAATAGTCGGGAAAGTTCCACCCCAAATGGAAGTACAACCGGTTGCATTTGCAACGATCATTCTATTTCCAAAAAGTTGTGTGATAAGCTTAACATACGGAGTTTCACCACAACCTGCACAAGCACCGGAGAATTCCATAAGAGGCTGTTTGAATTGACTCCCCTTTACTGTTGTCTCTAAATTTGAACCCATAACATCGTTGGGAAGTGATTCAAAGAAATCTACATTAGCATTTTCTCCGGCTTCACGTTCTCCTTCGATTGGTTTCATTGATAGAGCTTGTTTCGGACATTCGTTTACACATACCCTGCAACCTTGGCAATCCTCAATGTAAACCTGAATTTTATATTGGAATTCATCTTTATCTTTCCCCATTGCAGTAAGAGTATTAAAGCTTTCCGGAGCACCTTTCATATCTTCATTCTTAACAAGTTTTGGCCGGATAGCTGCATGAGGGCAGACAATAGAACACTGATTACACTGAATACAAAGATCTGCATCCCAATGTGGAACGACCGGTGATACACCTCGTTTTTCAAGTTTTGTAGTTCCAGAAGGAACAAACCCATCTAACGGCATGTGAGAAACAGGAATACTGTCTCCTTTTTCTCTCATTATTTTTTCGATAATATTCTTTGTGAATTCATCTGCATCATCCGGTACAAGTTTCTTCTGTTTTGTGTGATTTGCAGGAACCGCATCAGGAACAGAGATCTCAACCAATGCTTCATTAGTTTTATCAACTGCTTTCCAGTTCATTTCAACAATTTCCATACTTTTTTTAATGAAAGTTTTCTTAATAGCTTTCTTGATCATCTTGATTGCTTCTTCTCTATCTAATACACCAGAAATAAGGAAGAACGCAGTCTGCATAACTGTATTTATCCTGCTGCCAAGTCCAACATCATTAGCTATTTTCAATGCATTAATATTATATAGTTTAATGTTTTTTTCTATTATTGTCTGCTGCATATCTTCTGTCAGGTTTTCAAAAACTTCTTCGGTTTTCCAATGTGAATTAAGTAGAAATACTCCATCATCCTTAATACCTTCAAGAATGTCGTAACGTCCTATGAATGCTGGATTATGGCATCCGATGAAGCCTGCATTTTCTACAAGATATTCTGACTGGATCGGGCTTTTTCCAAAACGAAGGTGTGATCGTGTAATTCCACCTGATTTTTTTGAATCGTATTGAAAGTAACCTTGAGCATACATATCGGTATTATCACCAATTATCTTGATCGAGTTTTTATTTGCACCAACTGTTCCATCTGAACCTAATCCCCAAAATTTACAACTGATTCCACCTTCAGGCATTGAGTTTAGTTTCTCACCAATTTTAAGTGACTTATGAGTTACATCATCATTAATACCGACAGTAAAGCCATGAGTTGCTTTTCCATCCAGATGATCGTAAACAGCTTTAACCATTGAAGGTGTAAATTCTTTGGAAGAAAGACCATAACGTCCACCAATGATTGTGAGATCTTTTTTATCTTTAAGAGCCGCAACAGTATCCAAATATAATGGATCACCAATAGCACCAGGTTCTTTTGTTCTATCAAGAACAGCAATTTTTTTAATTGTTTCAGGAATCGCATCAATGAAAGCACTTACAGAGAATGGACGGAATAGACGAACTTTAATAAGTCCGAGTTTCTCACCTCTTGCATTTAGATAGTTAATTGTTTCTTCGATAGTTTCTACTCCACTACCCATTGCAATAATTAGCTTTTCTGCATCTGGAGCACCAACATAATCAAAGAGATGATACTGTCTTCCAATAACTTTCGCTAATTTATCCATGTATTCCTGTACGATTTCAGGAGCTACATCATAATATTTATTATTAGTTTCACGACACTGGAAAAATACATCTGGATTTTGAGCACCAACCTTTATCATTGGTCTTTCAGGGTTCATGGATCTATTTCTGAAATTTTCAAC
>DAOUTP010000209.1 GCA_030626645.1 Candidatus Cloacimonadota bacterium | reverse complement strand
TTAAGAGCTCAAAAAATATTTAACTTTTAATGTATTTATTTTGATGATAGTTTATGGCTAAAAAGAAAAAGGAAGCTCCTTTAACGGGAATCACAGTATCGAAAGAAGATGATTTTTCCGGTTGGTATACGGAGCTAATAACTAAAGCAGAGTTAGCTGATATTCGATATAACATCAAAGGATTTGTTGTTTATCGAGAATGGGCAACCATTACAATAAAAAAGATGTATGCCAAATATGAGAAATGCATGGAAGATCATGGGCACTTACCTTTGATTATGCCGTCTTTAATACCTGAAAGTAATTTTCTATTGGAAGCAGACCACGTTGAAGGATTTGCTCCAGAAGTTTTTTGGGTGACAGAAGCTGGAACTTCAGGAGATTTACCTGAAAGATTAGCACTACGCCCTACAAGTGAAACTGCATTGTATAAAATGTATGCTTTATGGATACGAAGTTATAAAGATTTACCTTACAAGAGATATCAATCGTGCCAGATTTGGAGATACGAGGGAAAAATGACAAGACCATTCTTTAGAGGGCGAGAATTTCATTGGATCGAAGGACACGATGTATTTGCAACTATGGAAGAAGCAGAAGCACAAGTGAAAGAAGACATGGAAATGACCTATCAGATGCTCCAAGATGAATTTGGGATTCCACTCATCTTTTTTGAGAGACCTCAATGGGACAAATTTTCAGGAGCACAAAAAACTTTTGCGGCCGACGTGCTAATGGGTTCCGGTAAGGTGATCCAGCAACCATCGACTCACTTATTAGGACAAAATTTTTCAAAGCCTTTTGAAGTAAAATTTATTGATAAAGATGGCGAGGAAAAATACGGATATCAAACTTGTTATGGTCCAGCGATAAGTAGAATCTATGGAGCGATGATAGCTTATCTTGGGGATGATAATGGTCTTGTGTTGCCGTTTGATCTCGCACCTGTCCAAATTATCATTATTCCAATCTTGTTCAAGGAAAAAGAGGATATTGTTTTAGATAAAGCTAAAGAGATCATTGAGAGATTAAATAGCAAGTATACGGTTAAGATAGATGACTCTGATGAATCTCCAGGAAGCAAATTTTATTATTGGGAATTAAGAGGTGTACCGATAAGAATAGAGATAGGTCCAAGGGATCTTGATAAAAACCAGGTAGTTCTTGTAAAAAGAAACGATGGTGCTAAGTTTTTTGTAAAAGATGAAGAGTTGGAAAAGACCATTGATGACATCGCTAATAACTATACAAAGGAGATAAAGGAGAAGTCTCTCGTTGATTTTGAATCTCAAATCGAATGCGTGACTGATAAAAATGCTGCAATTGAAGCGATTAATAAAGGGAAAATCGTATGTTGCGGATTTTGTTCAATCGATTTTGATGGAGAGCTATGTGCTGGAGAAGTAGAAAAAGATATTGGTGCTTTTGTTAGAGGAACTCGTGTAGATGAGGAAAAAAATAAATTTGATAACTGCTTAATTTGCGGTAAAACTGCTGGTTGCACCGTTTATATCGCAAAAAGTTATTGAGATTTTCTAAAAGTTCTTCTTTTTCTTTTTAAACTGTTTTCAAAATTATTCATCATTTCGTAAAATATATGGGAACCTAAGGTCAAAATATAAAAAAATTTTACATTTTTATTATTGCAATTTTCTTCATTATATCTTAGATGATACCCTAATTCTTCATTAAAATAGTAATCTCTAACTTCATACTCTATATTAAATTTCTGTTTAATTTTAGTTAAGAGACTATAAGATGCTGAGCAAACCATTGTTTTTCCTTGAAATCCATCACCATCATATAACCCAAGCAACCAAGCCAGATAGAGATTATCACTTGATAATTTAGGAAATTCTTTAAATTTGAGGCGCTTTAAATCATCATACAAGGGTTTACACCAAAAATCTATTTCTGCAATTTGATAAGTAACCATTTTACCTTTATATTCTACAATTTCTTCCCTTTCTCTTATTGATTGCTGATTTAAACCAATATTTTTGCAAAACTTAATTAAATGTTCTATATCTTTACTAGAAAGTTTAATTCCCAATCTCCCTATCCTTGTTTTGCTTATATAACCATCAGCACATAAAAATCCTAACCAGTAGGCTTTTTCTTTAGTATCGATAACATTAAAATGGTGTGCTTGAAGATTTGGATGATAAATATGATATTGCTGACCTGAATATTCTTTTAAATCCTTATTCATAGATTTAAATCTTTTAATTGTTATTAAAGAGCTATGAGCTTGTTCACTATATTTCTCAATAAGATTCTTTTCCAAAATCTCTAAATCCTCAAGAGAAAACTTGAAATTGGGTTGATGATTTATATGATTCGGATTTCTGATTCTCTGCTTAAGATCATCTAAATATCTAGATTCCTTGCCCAATAAAATACTCAGTTCATTATGATGGATATTCAGTTGATATATTATATCTTTTATAAAGTCTAATGTGGAATAACTTGTATTTTCTTCTTTATATTTTCTATTGATCCATTCTAAGATTTGGTTACCAATAGGAGTTCTATTTAAATTATTCTCTCGAACATAATTCTTCTCATCTCCAATATATTTCGACAAGATATCTATGAATGCCTTTTCATCAATCCAACTTGTTCCAGTTGAGATTTTTTCGAAAATATTCCTTACTATTTTTTCTAAAGCTGATCCTTTAAGACTATCAAAAATAGGAGAATCTCGATACATATAACGATCGAATATACCTTTTGTAATACCAATTTCATTTGCAAATTCTTCATTTGAAATGTGTCCAAATTTATTCTCATAATATATTCTAATTGTTTTTAAGAGTTGTTTAGCAGGATCCTCTTCTTCATTCATTCCTTTATTATCTTTACTCATAATTATAAATAAAATACTTTTCTCATAGTTATAAGTAAAATACATAACAAGTTTTCTAATTTATTTAGTATTTTTGTCGTAATTTGTCGTGATTCCCCCAATAACCGTTTCACGAAGATAATACAGAGTCAATTTTTTGAATTATTATAAATATTAGAAGAACAATTATCAACTAATTCGAACGCCGGTTTTCTTAATTATAAGGAGGATCCGATGTATACAAAAAGAGAGAGTGAATTACTTCAACAATTTATGCAAGAATTCGGAAGATTTCCCAAAGGAAATGAAGATCTCTTTTAAATTTTTAAAATAAAAAGTTAGTTTGTGAGTTTCTCTAACTCATCTACAAATACCTCATATTGTTTCATGCCAAGATTCCAAAAGTCTGGTGTAGTTATGTCCAAACCAACAATCTTACCTAATTCTTCTGGAGATACGCTACCACCAGCACTTAAAAGTTTCTTAAACTTTGGAACAAAACTTTCACCTTCTTTTTTATAGGTTTGGTATAATGCATAAACAAAAAGTTGGGCATATACATAGGGATAATTATAAAATCTCAAAGAAG
>DAOUTP010000400.1 GCA_030626645.1 Candidatus Cloacimonadota bacterium | reverse complement strand
GTTAAGGATATGATCGCTGAGGATAGGATCCCACCATCTGCTGCGAAGATTATCAGCACCAAAATGTCCATTGCCACCAACAAATTCTACTTCTACATGTAAATCTCGATAAACTACAAGTTCTTTAGTTACCGGATTGTATTGGAATGGTGTGATTCCCAGCATTACAACATCAACACCACGCATCTGAGTCTGCTCTCCCAGTATTACAGGACTGGCAGGATAGAATGCATCTATAGAATAGATAGTTTGATCTCTATTATATTCAAGTGGACCATCGTCAGTATCAAGTGGAATACGTGGAGAGGGAGCTACTTCAACATTCGAGAAAGTTTCAGTTCTTTTTGAAATTATATTTAGTTTTGCAGAAGCACCTTGTGGTAGTGCTATCATGCGACCTCCACCTGCCAGGTTAGGTGCACCTTCATCATTTTGTAACATTACATCCGGTAAAAATACATTCACCAGATTCTCACCATTAATTCTGATATCTGTTAGTGAAAATTCTTTGATAGAATAATTCACTGTGACAGCAGAACTGTTTCTTTGCTCTAAACTAAAACCAGCATTTGACCAGCTATCGGTATACTCAATAACTTGAGATGCAAACACCATATTAGACAGAGCAAGCAATAAAACAATCATTAACATTGTTCGCTTCATACTTTTTTCCTCCATTTATTTAAATATCTTTATTTATTTCAGAAGCAGCATTTTTCTTGATGATATCATTTCTCCGGTAACCATTCGGTAAAAATATACACCAGATGATACGGGATAATTGTCGTCATCATTCCCATTCCAAACAACTGAGTGTGAACCAGCTTCTTTTTCTTCATTTATTAATGTTCTAACTTTCTGACCTTTTATATTATAAATACTTAGTTTAACCGGCATTTCTTGAGATAATTGGTACTTGATAACAGTTTGCGGGTTGAACGGATTCGGATAGTTACCGATAAGTTTAACTTTAAGAAGATCGCTCTCGTTAGAGGCATGAACTACATCAGTTGGTGGGAATGAAATGTAATCCAGCCAGCCACTGTCTTCACCACTGGAAACACTACCATCTTTGTTATATTCCCATTTGAATAGATGATCGCCTGCTTCTACAAAGTAGTTACAATATTCCCAGTCAGAGTTCCCAGACCAGTTTTCAATCACAACTCCATCAATATAAAATGTAAGATAATCAAAACCAGCTTCTGAAGAGATCTTTCTGAAGAAAGAGAGCTTTCCATCATAAGTCGTTTCTATATTAATTGACAAAACAGATTCTTGATCATCACTTACATTACCTGATCTTGCTGAATATATTCCTTCATAAGAGTTTACAGAATCTATAAGCCAGTTTGCATCACCTGTAAATTCCCATGGGAACGATGAAAAATCTCCTGTTTCAAAATCCTCAGTATCACATTCATATAATTCAAAATTAAAAACCGTGGTTTGTTCATTTACTGTAATTTCTTCAATAAGTGTTGAGAATCCGACTGCAGATAC
>DAOUTP010000328.1 GCA_030626645.1 Candidatus Cloacimonadota bacterium | reverse complement strand
GGAACATCTGCAATAATGTATGGAGTTAATCAGTTTTTTGGAGATGATAATTTTTCCGAACCTATCGATTTTGGTTTCGATTTTCCGTTCTACGGAATCGACAGAACTTATTTCCATGTAGATACAAACGGTGAATTTCTTTTAGCAGAAAGCACCTGGTATAATTCATATCCCTCATCAGGATGGGGAACAGATGGAAATATCTTTAATTATTCTTTTCCAATTCCAGGTTATATTCAGATGCCGGCATTGGTGGCTGTTTACTGGGATGATCTGCATGTGGATGAAGGGATTGGTGATATATATTTCCAAACTTTTGGCACAGCTCCAAATCGCTACTGTGTGGTTGAATGGCATAATGTAAGGTTTCATGCCGGAACTGGTGGAGACCCCACTCTCAGCTTTGAAGTGATCTTTCATGAAAATGGTGAGATGATCTTTCAATATCAGAACGTTGCTAATGGACAAGTGAGCACTATTCCTCACGATTACGGGCAAAGTTCAACTGTAGCAATTCAAAATGATACTGGTGATATTGGTCTTTGTTACCTGAGAGAAATTGTGGAAAATAACCAATATATTGGTATTGAACCTTATGGTAATATGCTTCAGAATGAACTTGCCATTCGCTTCTTTACGGGGGAAGATAATCAGCCACCGGCTTTTGTATATGAAGAAATAGGAAATACGTTCGATAATACACCGGAAATCTCTCTTACTATTTCTGATATGCATCCAATATTATCTGATACTTTATATTATGATATTGGTTCTGGTTGGGAAGCCATTTCTCACACTAGTTTTGAAGAACCCAATATCTACTATTATCAGTTTCCGGAAATTCCCAACAGCACAACGGTTAATTACTATTTTGCGGCTACAGATGATTCTCCTGCACAGAACAGGGGTACTTCACCAGTAAATGCTCCACAGGAAACCTATACATTTAAGTTACTCCCAACAGATGGAGTAGATGTTCTTTTTGCTTACACCAGTGGTCAGGATTATCAATATATCGAGTATCCAAAATACATAATGGCTTTGGATAATGCAGGCATAGCTTATGATATTTATGACTGGTGGGAGTTTGATGAATACAGTTTTCCCGAAAGTTATGAAGCGATCTTTACTTACGCCAATTCCGCCAGTGCTAGTGACAAATATGATAACCTTTCTGTTGCTCTTATGAATTATATGGATAGTGGAACGAACGAAAATCCTAAGAACGTTTTTTTGTCTTCTGATGGTTTTGCAACTTCTCAACATGGATATCCAAATGACAAACCTATGAAGAAATTCTATACTGCCTATATGCGTGGTGGTTACTATCCAACAGGATCTTATGGATATCCTCCTTTTGGTGGAACGAATGGTCTGGGAGGACCAAATGTCTATAATCATGAAGAAGGAACTGTGATCGGAGTTGCAGGTTCTCCAATTGGTCTTTCTAATGTAGAGTATCCAGTTTATGCTAACAGTCCGGATGTGCTTTATACCCAGGATTG
This sequence comes from Candidatus Cloacimonadota bacterium, assembly GCA_030626645.1. Lineage (GTDB taxonomy): Bacteria > Cloacimonadota > Cloacimonadia > Cloacimonadales > TCS61 > Tenebribacter. The sequence continues at coordinate 638 of DAOUTP010000328.1, read as the reverse complement.
TCCTGACTGGTATGCAAGCCAGGTTACGAATCCAAGCATCAGTTCAGAATCTACATTTCTGTTTGAAGACGGTCCCGGTCCTTTAGTTCCAGGACAGGCATATTGTTATCATGGAGTTAGTGCACTCTGGTTAGATAACCTCATCTATAAATCATTCTTCACCAGCTTTGATCTTTCCCAGTTCACAATTGATGATGATATCAATATGATCATTGGTGATGCTCTTGATTGGTTTGAGATCGAACCTGTGGAAAGTGAAAATGAATTGATCGATACACCTGTTACATCATCTTTGAATCAGAATTATCCCAATCCATTCAATCCATCTACAACAATTAAATTTTCAATCCAATATAATTCTAAAGTTGAACTTTCAATTTTCAATATAAAAGGACAACTTATTAAAACTCTGATAAATGAACCTTTGAGTATTGGTGAATATTCGGTAATTTGGGATGGTGTTGATGATTCTGGTAGATCAGTTGGATCTGGCATATATCTGTATCAAATAAAAACTCCATCAAAAATTTTAACAAAAAGGATGTTTTTATTGAAATTACGAAAATTCCTGTAACAAGCAGCTCCACAGCCAAGCAAGAATAAAAGTAAGAAGAACCCGACAGAGGCGGGCAAGCGTG
>DAOUTP010000288.1 GCA_030626645.1 Candidatus Cloacimonadota bacterium | reverse complement strand
TTATTCCATTGATAACCATCTTTATCTTTTTGGCTTTGGTTGGAGGAGCGATCTATTTTGTTAGAATTTCCATGAAAGAAGGTCATCGTCGAGAAAAGTGGGCAGAGCAGGCTTTGGAGAATAAATAGATATTTAAGTTCCACTATGAAAAGGGATATCCGGTAGTGCCGGAGAGGGGTTAAGATGAAAAAAATAATTTTGATTCTAATTTTATTTTCAGTTGCTTTATTAAATGCTGAAACCTGGATGCGTGAATACACTTACAATGCTAGTGATGCAGACAGTAAGATTACTTCACGTGCTATCGCTTTAGAAGAAGTTCAGAGATTACTTCTCCAAGAGATCGGTGTATTTGTGTATTCCAAAATTCAGAATGAAACAACCGAAATAAGGGGAGAACTAAAAGAGCTTACTTCCAAACAGGTTGAGGTAATGACAGCTGGTGTGACCCAAACTAAGATTCTTGAAGAACAATGGAATGGCGAGATCTACTACATCAAAGCTGAAATAGAAGTGGATGAAAATGAAGTGATCACAAACTTAGATAATCTTATTTTGAACGATGAAATAAATCGTGAACTTGAAGAATCTTACATAAGGACACAGGAAGCATATCAAGAAATAGAACGACTTCGAAAAGAACTTGCTCAAGTTAATAACGAAGTTGAAAAATTTGAATTACAAAAAGATTATGAAAAGAGTACACAACAATTGTCAATTGAAGAGATGATAAAAAAATCTGCTCAAGCTTTAGCAAATAATGACTTCGATAGAGCTAATAAAATCATGCGTGAAGCTTATAATCTTGATCCTGTGAACGAGCGGGTTTTATACTCACTGGGAACAATAGCATACCACCAACAAGAGTATCAACTTGCTGTAGATTATCTTACACAAGCAAAAAATATAAACTCAAATAACACAGCAATATTAACTAACCTGGCTACTGCGAATCATGCTCTTGGGAAAAAAGAATTAGCTTTTCAACTCTATAGACGTGCTGTAAAAATAAAACCTGATAATGCTATTGCTTTGGCTGGAATTGCAAATTATTATAAAGATCAAGGTGATTATGAGAAAGCTTTAGAAATTTTAAGACAAGTTAAAGATATTGCACCTAATAGTCACAAACTCTGCGTTAGTTTTGGATCTTTATACATTAAAATGGAACAATTTGATAAAGCAGTGATCGCTTTTAAAAGAGCAATTGAACTAAACCCAAAGGAAGGATATTACCATTATATGATTAGTTTAATATACAAAGAAAAGGGAGATTTTGAAAAATCACTTGAGCACAAAAAAATAGCCGAGAAATTGGATTTTGACATAGAGAAGGTTAAGGGAAGTTTGAAGAAGTAATAGATTCAAATTCAAATCTGTAAGGGGAGATGCCGTTAGGCAGAAGGGGTTTATATAAAAAAAATAATATTGATAGTACTGATTATATTAGTTTGCAATGCTTTTGCTGATGTTAATGAGAATGATATTCTCAAGCGGAGAGCAAGTTCCTACAGAGCTAATAAGCAATATGAAAAGGCAATTAGCCTTTATGAAACAGTACTCAAGAATGATCCAAATGATGTTGAGAATATCCATGCATTGATTCTCATTCTTATCCAGACATCAAAGATCGAGCAAGCAGAGAAACTTTTAGAAACACACAAAAAGAAAATGCAGGAAGTATTACATTTCCAACTTAAATTAATGATCCTGTTACATAAAGCTGAATTTGTTAAAGCACAAAAACTGAGTAATGAATTTCTCGATAATCGAAGAGGGAATATAAATAATTATGGAGCTGTTGCAAAAGTTTTTGAACAATATCGACAATATGAAACATCTATCGAGATATATATTAAGGCTCGCAAAATTGCTGGAGATGAAAACTTGTATATTAGGGAACTTGCTAATGATTATCAGGCACTTAAAGATCATAAAAATGCTATCAGAGAATTTGTCAGGTTGGTTGAGAATAGAAATCAATATGCTGCTTTTGTTCTCAGCCGGTTTAAATCGATGCTTTTAGAAGAAACTTCTGTTATTCGCTATATAAATGATACAGCAGGTAAAAGTAAGAATCATGCAATTAGAGAGATCTATGCACTTTGTTTGGGAGAGATCGGTGAATTTGAAAAAGCTCTGAAAGAATATGAAGATCTTCCTGTTGAAAAGATTCTTAAGTTCGCAGATCGTATGGAAAAGAGTGGAAGATCGGATATTGCGATTAGAGCTTATAATATCTATTTAACTAGAAGTGTGAACTTTATTGAAAATGCAAAAACCAAGATCGCTCTTGCAAATATCCATATTAAGCAAAATGAACTAATAAAAGCAGAAGAAATTCTGTTCGAACTTTATCAAGATAAGGATCTCAAATCAAGAAGGAATAGATATAAAACGCGATCAAACAGGCAGTGCAGAGAACTTCTTGCAGAAATTTATCTTATGCGGAACGCTTCCCAAAAAGAGATAATAAAATATCTTGAGGAAGCTAAAGAATTCACATTTAATAAAAATGATATAAGTGAGATTGAGT
>DAOUTP010000132.1 GCA_030626645.1 Candidatus Cloacimonadota bacterium | reverse complement strand
CTAAGAGATCAGCGTGTTGTAAGTGTTTCAGTTAATCCCTTCCAATATGATCCTAAAGACAAGACTTTGAGGATTGTAACAAATGTAGATATAGTAGTTAACGCATCCGGCAGAGGTGGGATCAATCCTAAAACATCTGATAAAAAGAAGTCACGCTTTTTTGAACCTTTATACCGTTCATCAATTTTGAATTATGATTCTGTAACAGAGCGCGATGGTGAATACCAGGAACCGAGCTACCTGTTTATCTATCCTAATGATGCAGCTCTACTTTCCGAACTTGAAGATTTAACAGACTGGAAACATCAGAAAGGATTTGATGTTACGCTTGCCAGTACAGCAGTAACAGGTGCTACCACTACTTCCATAAAGAACTATATCCAGAATGCCTATGATAACTGGGATAACCCGCCTGAGTTTGTTTGTTTTGTAGGTGATGTGGGCGGTATATATAGTATTCCAACCTACTATGCAAGTGGAGGCGAAGGCGATCATCCTTATGCTCAGCTGGCAGGAAATGATGTATTGGAAGATGTATTTCTAGGTCGTATCTCAATAGCTTCCATCACAAATCTGCAAACCTATATTGCCAAAGTATTGAGTTATGAGAAAGAACCCTATATGGCTGAGACAAATTGGTATGATCATTCTATTATGGTGGGAGATCCTTCAAGTTCAGGTCCATCTACTGTATTCACTAAACAATTTATAGTTGAGATGATGCAGCAGTATGCTCCCAATATTGTAGCCACAGAAGTTTATTCCGGAAGTTATTCCAGTATGATGATCAGTAACTTAAATTCAGGTGTGAGCTATTTGAACTATCGTGGATATATGGGTATGAGCGGTTTTACTAATACAAGTATAAACAGTCTCACCAATTATAAGAAGTTACCTTTTGCTGTATTCTTAACCTGTGCAACCGGAAATTTTGCTTCTGCATATGAAATTAGTCGACCTGAAGCCTTTATCAGAGCTGGTTCTGCAGGTAATCCAACAGGTGCAATTGCTGCTATAGGAACCGCTACCACTGGTACTCATACCAATTTCAATAATTGTATTGATGCCGGTATATTTTATGGTATTTTCGCAGATGGTATTTACAATCCGGGTGGTGCGGTGAACAGAGGTAAACTTGCTTTGTATGAACATTACCCTCAAAATCCAGGTGGTTATGTAGATATATTTTCACATTGGAATACTTTAATCGGTGATCCTGGTGTTGAGCTTTGGACCGGTATCCCACAGGATCTTATAGTAGATTATGAACTAGAGATCTCTCCCGGAACCAATTACCTGGAAGTTACAGTTACAAATGACAATGAGGTTCCTTTGGAAAATGCCTGGGTAACAGCACTAATGGGAGATGATGAAATATTTGTAACAGGTTATACGGATGAAAACGGTTATATTGCCTTGGCGATCAATGCTAATGTAGTAGGAACAGCTAACCTTACCGTTACTAAACACAATTACATCCCGCATCTGGGAGGATTTGATGTGGGAATAGTTGATAGGTTTGTAAATGTGTTCGCTGTGCAGATCGATGATGATACCTCTGGAACATCTTCCGGTAATGATGATGGACTGATAAATCCCGGTGAAGATATCGAGTTGCGGGTAAGCCTGAAGAACTTCGGTACTCAGTCTGCAGAATCTGTTACTGCTACGATAACAACAGATAATGATTTTGTTACGATCACAGATAATGTTGAAGACTTTGGATCAATTCCATCCGGAAATGCTGTTTTCTCTACCGATGATTTTGATATTTCCATTGCTGAAGATGTACTAGGTGGAACAGAGATTACATTAGCTATTGTGATTGAAGATAATATTGGAAACATCTGGAACGATATAATTTATCTTATAGTAGAAGGTGCTAACCTTGATGTAATAGATTATACCATTGAAGATACTAACGGATATCTTGATCCGGGTGAAACCGTAGATATGAATGTAACATTACAGAATTTAGGCAGTGTAACCTCAGATGCAATATATGGCGAACTTATCTCACCCGATAACCGTGTTACAGTTTTAGATGCAGACGGATATTTTGGAACTATTACAGGTGCAGGCGGACAGGCTTCTAATACTTCAGATACATTTGAAGTTACAGCCGGTGCACAACTTGTAGTAGGTACTCAAATAATGATGGAACTTCATCTTTATAACGCTGACGGATATGATTCTATAGTATATTTTATCTTGGGTATTGGAGAAGTATCAATTACCGATCCGGTAGGACCCGATGCTTATGGATATTTCTGTTATGATGATGACGATATAGATTATCTTAGTGCTCCAACTTATGACTGGGTTGAAATCAATAGTATTGGCACAAACCTTAATTTGTATGATCCGGGTGATACCGGAGATAGTGAGACATTCAATCTTCCGATCACATTTAGAATGTATGGAGAAGAGTATGACACAGCTACAGTATGTTCCAATGGCTGGATAGCTCCTGGTGGCAGCACTCAAGGATCTTTCATGAATAGTCCTATCCCCGGACCTCAAGGTCCTTCACCCATGATCGCTCCATTCTGGGATGATCTGAAAACAGGTAGTGGAGGTGTTTACTGGTATTACGATTCTTCATTACATACTGTAATTATTGAATGGGATCATATGCAAAATCATGAAGATAGTTATGAAGAGACATTCCAGGTAATTCTGTACGATGCAAATTATTATCCCACAACTACCGGTGATAGCGAGATCAAGTTCCAATACAAAGTTATCAACAATACCAGTGCCGGTTCTTATCCTTCTCAACATGGGCAGTATTCAACAGTTGGTATAGAAGATCCTACCGGAACTATCGGATTAGAATATACTTTTAATAATTCATATCCTGTTGCAGCTAAACACTTACAGAATGAAATGGCATTACGGATAACAGGACCTTCGATCCCATTAGAAGAGCCATTCTTAGTTTTGGGTGGTGTAACAATAATAGATGAAAATGGTAATGGTCAGGCAGATTATGGTGAAGATGTGTCACTCGATGTTCTCTTAAATAATCTGGGAGAAAATCCGGCAACAGGTGTTTCTGCAACTATAAATTCTGATGATGTATACATTACGATCAATCAGGCAACTTCGACCTATAACAATGTTCCTGGTGGAGGCTCTGCAAGCAATCAAACCGATTATGAGATCACAGTATCAGAAGACTGTCCTGATGGGCATGTTGTTAGTTTTGAAATGAACATTACCAGCAATGAAGATAACTGGATACTATATTTTACTATCGAACTGAATGCTCCAGTTATTGAGTTTGAAACATTATTTATCGATGATGGTGATAATAACATTCTTGATCCGGGTGAAACTGCTGATATGTATATTTCCTACATCAATATCGGTGGTGCGGATGCATATAATGTATTTACCGAATTAACTGAATCCGATCCATACATTACGCTAAATACTTCAACTCATACTTTTACTTTATTGAATGCCGGAAATGTATCTACTGCTATGTTTAATGTTACTGCATCTGCATCTGCTCCTGTTGGTCATATGGCGAATGTAAACTGGGAAATGAATGGTGACATCAACTTTATTGCAAGTGGTGCATTTGACCTGGTAATTTCTCAAGTTCCGGTTCTCCTGGAAGAGGATTTTAGTGGAACCTATCCGCCAGACGGTTGGACACTTACCGGAATGAATACAGGAAATTGGTCACAATCTACAACTAGTAACGCCGGTGGTTCTTCTCCTGAATCGAGATTCACTTATTCTCCCTCCTTTACCGGAGTGTCCCGTCTTGTTTCACCTGTTCTGAATACAGCTGGTTCTGCTTCACTCGATTTTGAATTTCAGCACTATCTGAACGATTATGCTGGAAGTGCTTATGCTATTGGTGTACGAACAACTTCGGATGGTGGCAATACTTGGAATACTGTTTGGGAAGTAAGCCCTAACAACAGTATAGGACCGGAATTGAAGCAGCTGACAGTTTCTACTCCAGATGTAGGATCACAGAATTTTCAGATTGCTTTTGTTTTTGATGGTTATTCCTGGAATTTAAATTACTGGTATATTGACAACATTCATTTAGAAGGAGGCCAGGGAATAGCTCTTGGTTTCATTGACGGTGATATTATTCTGGATGGTGGAACCGGTAATGTAGAAGAGGTAATTATCACAGCAGATGATTTTGTTACTTCACCAAACACTTTGGGATATTATATAATTCCAATTCCAGCAGGAAATTATGATGTGATAGCGAGTTTGGAAGGTTATGAAACTGTAACAGAATACGATGTTCTGGTTGTTGCAAATGAAACAACAACAGTAGATTTTGAACTAACATACCTGCAAGCACCAGAAAATCTTGTTGCTTCAGTAATTAGCAATGATGTAACTTTAGAATGGAATATGACTACCATGAGGATAGCCGGAACTAGGAAAGAAGAATTGAAAATGAGCAAAGCATCTTCAGAAATTAGAGTGGAACTTGAAGAATCCAACTCGGCTCAAACATCACGTTCGTTAATCGGTTATAAAGTTTATAGGAATAATATTGAGATCGATCAAATCAATAATACATCTCAAACTTCGTATAATGATGATGGATTAGATTCTGGAGATTATTCTTATTATATTACAGCCATGTACGATGACAACAATGAATCTTTGCCGTCTAATACAGCAGGAATTACAGTAGTTCTTGATCCACCTACAAATCTTACAGCTGAACCTATAGAACCGGATATTATTCTTAATTGGAATGCTCCTTCTGCAGAAAGAATTCTAACGGGATATAGAGTTTATCGTGATGATTTGCCTATTGCTGATGTAACAGAGACAACCTATACTGATAGTGAGCTTCCTTTAGGAATTTATACTTACTTTGTAACCGGATTGTATGGAGAATATGAATCTGCAGCAACAAATGAAGTTACAATTGAACTTACCGACGCTGATGATGCTCTGATACCCTCTCATACAGCACTTATCGGCAATTATCCAAATCCGTTTAATCCTGAGACGAAAATAGAATTCAGCTTAACTATTGCTGGCAAGGTAGATCTGGTTATTTACAATATTAAAGGAGAAAAGGTTAAAAAACTTATTGAAGACCAAATGGATCTTGGATTCCATTCCGCTGTTTGGGACGGAACAGATTATAATGGTAAGAAAGTAGCAAGTGGAATATACCTTTACAGATTCAAAACTACTAATATAGATCAAATTAAAAAAATGATGCTGATTAAATAGATATTTTAATCCAGTAACTAACAATTTCCAGATAACTTAGAGCATCCTGATAAGGGTGCTCTTTTTGTATTTGTCAGCAGGCTGTAATTTGAATTAAGTTGGAATAATTATTGCATTAATAATATAAGTTAAAATATATAAAGGAAGGTTGAAAATTTAAATGAAGAAATCATTAATTCTATTATTATTACTTTTTGTAACTGTTCTCAATGCGGAATGGGTAGACATCCCAGAAAATTCAGAACAAAAGCTATTTGGTCATAGTTCGTTAGGAAAAGAATATACCGAAGTCAATTTTACATTGAATGGCTATAATG
>DAOUTP010000219.1 GCA_030626645.1 Candidatus Cloacimonadota bacterium | reverse complement strand
TTGGGATGGTGTTGATGATTCTGGTAGATCAGTTGGATCTGGCATATATCTGTATCAAATAAAAACTCCATCAAAAATTTTAACAAAAAGGATGTTGTTATTGAAATGACGAAAATGCCTGTAACAAGCAGCTCCACAGCCAAGCAAGAAGAAAAGTAAGAAGAACCCGCCAGAGGCGGGCAAGCGTGGCAGCTGCAGAACAATAGGCAAAATTCGCTTCGCTCTTTTGCCTATTGGGCGAGCGTGTAACCCGCACGACACGCTCGCCCATTAAGCCGTTCAAAATGAGCAACATCATTGTCCAGAATATTAACTAAAATACTGGACAAAATAAATGAGGGTAATTTTAAGTCTTACTATGAATATCAAAAATAAAGTTATAAGTAAAATTAGTCAGATTGGTGAAAGTATTGTTTTTACCTATGAGGACATCATTCAAAATCCTAGCGACAAAGAAGCTGTAATAAAAAATTTAAATCGGCTAGTTGCATCGGGGAATTTATCAAAATTATCTAAAGGCAGGTTTTATAAAGCAACATCAACACCGTTTGGTAAACTTCAACCCGATGAGTATGAAACAGCTAAAGATTTGCTTGAGAAAAAAGGAAAACTTATCGGATATCATACAGGTTTAGCAATTTACAATAAATTAAATTTAACAACACAAATAGGTAATATAATTCAAATCGGCAGAAAAGATGCAAAGCCCTCTATTCAACGTGGAAAATTTAAAATAAGATTCGTGAAACAGAATAATGAAATAACAAAACAAAACGTTCCAATTCTTCAAATATTAGATTCACTTAGATACTTCAAAGAAATTCCAGATTCTAACCCACCTTTCCTATGCAAAAGGTTTTTATCAATTGTATCAGAGCTAAAACAAAAAGATAAAAAAATATTGGTTAAATTGGCCTTAAATTATTCTCCAGCAACTAGAGCATTAGCTGGGGCATTACTTGAAGAGCTTGGGTATAATCAATTAACTGAAGACCTGATGAAATCTTTAAATCCAATTTCAACATATAAATTAAGTATCTCACAAAATGATTTATCAACAACAGAAAAATGGAATATTAAATGATTTTACATACAAACAGTGAGTTATTTAAACAAGCGATCCAGGCAACCTCTCAATACAAAGGATTATAAAGAAATCTATGTAGAGAAAGATTACTGGGTTACGTTAGCACTAAAAATAATATTCACAAGTTCACTTAAAGAATCAGTTGTTTTCAAAGGTGGAACAGCTCTTTCTAAAGCATTTAAATCAATTGAGAGATTTTCAGAGGATATTGATTTAGTTTTACTACGAAATGAAAATGACTCACCCAATCAACTTAAGAAAAAGTTAAAGGCGATCAGTAGTCTCATAATAAAGAACTTCCTGAAGTTGAAATATCTGGAGTTACTAGAAAGATGGGTATGAATCGGAAAACTGCCCATTCCTATTCAAAAATTGTGGTTCGTGCTGCAAAGATCCATGTTCTCATGTATCCTGATAAGGAAGAAAAAGCAGAAGAATAGATTACAGTAATTATAGAAATATTAGAATCTTTAATTTAAAAGCCATCCGGCAGTAGCCGGATGGCTTTTTTTATTTCAGGAATGCTTGGAATTATTATCTAAGTTGAGCTTGTTGGATTGTCTAATTGTACACACAAATAATATAATTTGATATTAGCAATTTTATTCTTCGTTAAACATCCAATATTTAGCGATGTTTAGCATCAAAAATATGTCCGTCAGCGGACGTTTACTGTACTTAAACGTACATAATTACAATGTGATTATTGCGCTATCTCATTGCTAATCATTGCCTTATGCTTTTGGTATATTTATTGCGATATTATATTCAAAAATAATGGGAGATCGTTTGCTTATGCAAATCGATTCTTAAAAGGAGAAAAAAATGAAAAAGTTGTTTATGTTAGTTTTAGTATTATTGGTCTCAGCAGGTTTATTTGCTGATAAAAGAGTTAAGGAAGCACCAATGCTGAATGATGTTGGTCCGGCATCAACGAACCCGGTGATCACAGACGAAGTTGGAGAGATCATATATGAACTTGGTGTGGAAACCATAGCATCTGATAATCAGCTGCTTGGTGTAGAATATGATGGTACTTATGTATGGGTTACCGGTGGTAGTAATGCCGTAGATCCCAACTACCTTTACAAAATTGATCCGGTTGCAGGAACTTTAGTAAGCAGCTACGAACAACCAGCTGCTGCAAGCCTCTGGGGAATTCGGGACCTGGCATATGTTGCCTCTGAAGGCAAAATCTATGGTGGAAATGAAACTAATTTCTTCTCATTTGATATTGCTTCAGAAACCTGGACTACAGAATTTGGCACATCATTCGGAACTATCCGCGCTTTAGCTTATGACGGTAACCATTTCTGGACAAAAAGTTTTAGTGATCCCATTTATGAATTTGATGTTAATGGTAATGTGATCAACACTTATGCTGATGCAAACTCAATTTATGGCATGGCTTATGATTCTTATGCGGATTGCTTATGGCTTTTTGCTGAACCAACCACATTTCTCCAATATGATTTAAGTGGCACACCAACAGGAACTTCTTACACTGTTACTCTTGGTAATGCCGGAGTTATTGGAGGTGCATTCTATTATGAAGGTGGACTGGTTCCTGGCAAAACTATTTTAGGCTGTCTTGGACAGGGAGAAATTGATGTTCTTTATGGAATGGAACTTCGTGATGCTGCAGCTGTGAATTCACCCGCCGCTCCTACAGGTGTAACTGTAACCCCGGGTGCCGGTGGTATTATGGCAGCTGAGATTGGCTGGACTTGTCCAACTACAACAATTGGTGGAGCTGCTCTTACGGATCTTGATGAAATGAGAGTTTACAGAGATGGAACACTTGTTTATACAGACACAACTCCTACTATCGGCGGCACAGGTTCTCACATAGATTCTAGTATGCTAACTGCCGGAACTTATACCTTTGGTGTTGTTGGCTTCAATGATGCTGGTGAAGGAATCACTGTTGAACTTACTATTTGGGTTGGAGAAGATGCTCCGGCTGCGGTGGATAACCTGGTTTTAACGCAAACCTCTCCCGGTGATCTATCCGGAACACTTACCTGGGATAATCCCACAACTGGATTGCATGGCGGTGCCTTCAACAATGTTATTGGTGGTTATCATATCGAAAGAAATGACGGTGTTTTATTTGAAGTAACTGGGTTAACTACATCTTATATAGATAATACAATTCCTTTAGCTGGAACATATTGCTACACAGTTGTTCCATATAATCTAATTGGTGATGGTGGCAGTGCTACTTCCAATTTAGTTCT
>DAOUTP010000249.1 GCA_030626645.1 Candidatus Cloacimonadota bacterium | reverse complement strand
GTACCATTACTTTTCGTGAGACAAAACCATCCAGATCTTCTACGTAGATATTTAACCATCCATTGTCTCTCTCCATAATTGTGAAGGAAGTTCCTTTTTCAAGCTCTGCTAATATTTGGAAAAAAGAGCCTGGACCGTTACGCACTATTGCACGATCCCGTTGAACAGTTGCGCTTTCCTGAGACATTATACAAATTGAAAACATAAGTAAAATAATTATAAAAGTTCTTTTCATTCCTAAAACACCCCCTAAATACCGTTGGGAACTTATCTGCTGATTTACATTAGCAAAGAATCCTTTGTTTTATATTGAGTCAATAAAATTATTATTCACAACACCTATCAATAAAAACATTTGACTAGTTGAATTGTTATTTATATTTATGCAAAAATTTCGTAATGGGATGAAATATGAAAATATTATTAATATACAATCCATTTGCCGGTCATGGAAGAGCAAAGAAAATTTTACCTGAAGTTGAAGCCGAATTCACAAAACATAACATTGAATTTGACCTAAAACTTACCGACTATCCTGAACATGCTACTGAGATAATTAAAAATGTCAAATTCAAAACTTATGATGCTATTGTTGCTGCCGGTGGAGATGGAACTCTCTTCGAAGTTATCAATGGTTATTACATGAATTCTTCCAGAAATAAACCACCTCTTGGGATACTGCCGGTTGGAACAGGAAATGCCGTTGCCAGAGATCTTGAGCTGCACACTTCCAAATGGAAAGAAGCAATAGCAATAATTGCACAGATGAAGCCAAGAAAGGTGGATGTTGGAAAATTCACCAGCCATGGTCAGTCGTATTATTTCCTAAATATCTTAGGTTTAGGATTTGTGGCTGATGTTACTAAAACTGCCAAGAGTCTTAAGGGTCTTGGCAATATTTCTTACTCTCTTGGTGTATTATATCAAATGCTGATGTTAAAGTCTTTTAAGCTTAAACTTGAGCTTGATGGTGAATTACTGGAAAGAGATAATATTTTTGTAGAAGTTTCCAATACAACTTATACTGCCAATTTTTTTATGGCACCAAATGCTAAGATCGATGATGGATTACTTGATATAACTCTTTTGAATAAATTGAGTAGAATTGGTCTGTTAAAAGCTTTTCCAAAAGTATTTACCGGAGAGCATATTCATCTACCTGAAGTTGAAACATTTACAGCCAGGCATATAAAGATAACTACAGATCCGCCAAAAGTACTAACTCCTGATGGAGAACTTATCGGCATTACACCGGTAGAGATTGAATGTTTACATCAGGATATTGAGGTTCTCTGGAAATGAAACAAGTTCGCTCTGTATTCTTATGGACTTCCGGTTTTATTTTCTTTGGGATCTTTAGTACAATTGCAGTTCTTCTTACGTATATTATACCTTTAGAGAAGCTTGATCCGTTCATCAAAAATTCATTAAAGCTTCTATTTAAAGTCATGTTCATAAAAGTGAGAGTGGAAGGCAAAACAGACATTGATAGTTCCAAAACATATCTGTTAATGTCAAACCATGTAAGTTTGTTCGATGTTCCATTATTAAAGGCTTATATTCCGATCTATTTAAAAGGTATAGAAGCACACCATCAGTTCAAATGGCCATTTTACGGGTGGCTGATAACACGACTGGAAGCTATCCCAATTGAGCGGGATAATATTTATGCATCTATGCGAAGCATCAAGAAAGCGAATAAATTACTGGATGAAGGTACATCAATTGCCATCCTGCCGGAAGGGACTAGAACACTAACCGGTGAAATGCAGCCTTTTAAGAAAATGCCTTTCATGCTGGCAAAAAAAGCTGGTGTCAATATAATTCCAATTGGATTATCAGGATTATATAAACTTAAACCAAAGGGAAGCTGGCATATCACACCTTCAACCATTACAATAAATTTTGGTGATCCTATAACGAGTGAAGAGGTGAATGATCTTTCTGTAGAAGAGCTTCGCGATAAAGTGTATAAGAGCATAAAAAGTCTGGTTACGGAACCGTAATATTAATCACTTCACATCAAGTTTAAGTACTCCATCCCATTTTTTTGGTGGGAATTCTAATAAGTACATACACCTCGTAAGCATAACCTGTGATGCTTCATCATTATATGGTTCTTCAGAAAGTTCCTCGAATAGCTCTCCGGCTTCCTGCCAATTTCCTTCCCTATAAAACTCCAAAGCTTGCTTATAAATTTCTATCCATTCATATTTGGAAGAATCAATCTCATCTGTTCTTTCATCAATTATTTCAAATATACAAGTTGGTTTAGTTTTACCTTTTACCATCAAAGAATCTAGTTCACGACAGATGAATTTTTCTTTAACTTGCTCGTGGGTATTTTCGCTTATTATTATATTTGTTTGGTAAAGCTTATTCACACCTTCCAAACGGGCAGCCAGATTAACCGTATCTCCAATCGCTGTGTAATCCATCCGTTTCTCTCCACCAATATTTCCAGCTACGAGAGGTCCTGAATTGATCCCGATCCTAGTTTGTAAATGTAGTTTTTCGGTAGCGGAAAGTTCTTGTTTTTTCTCTAATTCTTCTCTGAGTATTTTATGAGCAAAAGCTGTATGACAAGCAAGTAGAGCATGATCTTCTCTTTCAATTGGCGCACCAAATAGTGCCATTATTCCATCTCCGGTATATTTATCTAATAACCCTTCATATTGGAAAACAAAATCAATGAGTGTTTTGAAATATTCATTCAAATCCTGCACTAGTTCAGATGGTGTTTTAGTTTCGGAAAGAGTTGTAAAATTGTAGATATCTGTATAAAGAACTGTTGCGTTTATCTCCTTACCACCAAGCTGCACTTTATTCGGATCATCTTCCAATTGTTTTATTACATCATTATGGAGATAACGCGTAAATATCTTCCTGATCTCACGTCTGGATTTACCTTCCAAT
>DAOUTP010000025.1 GCA_030626645.1 Candidatus Cloacimonadota bacterium | reverse complement strand
CGTCCGGTAGCTACAATAAATGCTCCGGCTTCTTTGGCTGCATACGGATATATCTCCGGAATCGGGTTAGCACAAACAAATACGATCGCTTTATTATTCATGGTTTTTATCCATTCAGGCTTCACAGTATCAGGTCCTGGCGTAGAGAGTGCTATCAGTACATCTGCTCCCTTACAAGCTTCTTCGATCCTATCGATCTTATCAGGATTAGTGGCTTGACACAACTCCCATTTACGATAGAAACGTTGATCAGCTTTGATATCTTCTCTGCCGGTATGCAATCCACTTTTTGAATCAAAAAGAACCATTTTCTTGGGATCACCACCTGCAGTGATGATAAAACGAGCTATTGTTGAATTAGAAGCTCCTGCTCCCAGCATTGCAATTTTTACATCTCCGATCTTTTTCCCTACCAGTTTCAGTGCATTGATAAGTCCTGCCAAAGTAACACAGGCAGTTCCTTGAGCATCGTCATGCCAAACAGGAATATCACATTCTTCTCGCAATGTATCTAAAACTTTGTAGCAGTTTGGCTGGGAGATATCTTCCAAGTTAACTGCACCAAAACTGTGCTGACACATTTTCACGAAATCGATGATCTTTTGCGGATCGTTCTTTCCATTTTCATCTTTACTATCCACACACAGCGCAACAGCATCCACACCACCGAGGTATTTCATTAAGAATGCTTTTCCTTCCATCACGCCCAATCCACCCGGAGGAGTACAATCTCCGTCCCCAAGAACACGTGTAGAATCACTAACCACAGCTACCAGATTTCCTCTGTTGGAAAGCTCGAAGCTGGTATCATTGTCATCACGAATCGTAGTGGAAATTTTGGAAACTCCTGGGGTATACCACACGTTGAACCAGTTAAATCCAAACACACCAGCTTTAGGAACTGTCTGGATCTTTCCACCGTAAAATTTGTGAGCGACTTCCGACATCTTTTTCAGGAATAATGTTTTGCCTTTGGCAATTTGTTCTTGCGAAAAATCCTCAGGAAAAACCTCGTTTAAATTTGTGAGATCGATCTTTAATTTTTCCATTCTACATAATCTCCTTATATTTTTTTACTTTATTCTTTCACTATCCTTCGATACTTCCGACAGGTGCCGGACACTCAGGATGACAATAACTCATTACCTTTTATACTCTTCAACACCGGCTTTGTAAATATCGTTCCCGTATACATCGTTTGCTACAACACATGGGAAGTTTTCTACTTTCATTTCACGAATAGCTTCAGGTCCCAGATCTTCATATGCTATCACTTTTGATTCTTTAATAGATTTAGCCACAACAACAGCTGCACCACCTACTGCAGCCAGGTAAACTGCCTTATTCTTTATCATTGAATCAATCACAGTTTGATCTCTCGGTCCTTTACCGATCATCGCTTTCATCCCTACATCCAGAAGTGCAGGTGCATAGGGATCCATTCTGTAGCTTGTGGTAGGTCCGGCTGAACCAATTGGTTTTCCAGGAGGAGCTGGAGCAGGTCCTACATAATAGATGATTTGTCCTTCAGCATCAAATGGAAGTTTTTCTCCTTTCTCCAAAAGTTCCACAAGTCTTTTATGAGCAGCATCTCTCCCTGTGTAAATAGTACCTGTAATATAAACTTGATCTCCGATCTTCAGTTTTTCCAGATCTTCAGTTTTTAATGGTGTGGTTAAATGTATTTCCATTGTTTTCTCCTATAACATCTTTTTTGACAAGATTAACATGATCAACAGGATTTTTTTGAAAAAAGAAACGATATTATGTCCCAATCTTCAACTTGCCAAATCCTAACTTTGCGAAAGTTATTTTTCATTATATTTTATCCAGTTAATCTTGTAGATCCTGTCTGATCTCTTCTTTTTTAAATCACAGCACTTTTATGACGAGCTGCATGACATTGAACATTCACAGCAACCGGCATGGATGCAATATGACATGGTTTGGAAAGGATATGAACACCAAGAGCAGTCGTCCTGCCACCTAATCCTTGTGGTCCGATGCCCAGGTTATTTACTTTTTCTAAAATCTCGTCTTCTACTTTTGCCCATTTTGGATCGGGATTTTTTTCCGTAAGTGAACGTAGAAGAGATTTCTTTGCCAATAACGCACTTTGTTCAAAGTTTCCACCTAAACCAACTCCTACAACTATTGGTGGACATGGGTTTCCGCCGGATCTGCTGATGCGGTCTACAACAAAATCTACAACACCTTTAATGCCATCGGCAGCTTTCATCATCTTTACTTCACTCATGTTTTCACTGCCGCCGCCTTTGGGTGCAATTGTGATCTTGATCTTATCACCGGACACAATATCCGTATAAATAATTGCTGGTGTATTATCTTTTGTGTTAATTCGATCTATTATCGGATCGTCGACCATAGATTTACGTAAATAGCCATCTTCATAACCCTGACGAACGCCTTCGTTTATTGCTTCTGTGAAGTCTCCGCCTACCATGTGAACATCTTGTCCTAATTCCACAAAACAAACTGCAACTCCCGTATCCTGACAAATAGGCATTTGTTCTTTATCAGCCAATTCGTAATTTTCGAGTAGAATATCCAAAACATTTATTGCCGTTGGAGATTCTTCTTTTTCTTTAAATTCTTTGATCTTGGAAATTATATCTTCACCAATGTAGTAATTAGCATCAATGCAGAGTTTTTTTACAATCGGGATCAAATCTTTCACATTAACTTCTCGCATAGGATCACCTCGTTAATTTATTTAAATATTTTATTCTTTTCACCAGTCTTCGTCTTTCGACTTGGCAAACAGGATGACAATTAATTATCCCAACACTTCTTTCACTTTCTTGCCTATATCAGCTGGAGAATCTACAACATGAACACCAGCTGCTTCCAAAGCATCCATTTTTTCTTTAGCTGTTCCTTTACTACCGGCAATTATGGCACCGGCATGTCCCATTCGTTTCCCTTTAGGTGCAGTTTGTCCGGCAATAAATGCAACAACAGGTTTTGTAATATTCTTCTCTATATATTTAGCAGCCTGGATTTCGAGATCTCCACCGATCTCTCCGATCATCACAATTGCCTCTGTTGCAGAGTCTTTTTCGAAAAGTTTTAATAGATCAATATATGTGGTTCCAATAATAGGATCACCACCAATTCCGATGGCAGTAGTGATTCCCAACCCTGCCTGTACAACCTGGTTGGCAGCTTCATAGGTCAAGGTTCCCGATTTGGAGATCACACCCACATTTCCTTTTTTGAACACGACGCCAGGCATAATGCCAATTTTGGCTTCTTCGGCTGAAATGATACCAGGACAATTGGGACCAATAAGAACTGCTCCTTTTTTCTGAACGTATTTCTTTGCGATCATCATATCGGCTACGGGAATTCCTTCCGTGATACAAACGATCACCTCAATGCCTGCTTCAGCAGCTTCCATCACTGCATCTGCAGAAAAAGCTGGTGGAACAAAAATAACACTTACCTTGGCATTAGTTGATTCTACTGCTTCTATAACCGTATTAAAAACAGGTTTACCCAAATGGATTTGTCCACCTTTACCAGGCGTAACTCCACCAACAATATTTGTGCCATACTCAATACATTGTTCGGAGTGAAAAGTTCCTTCCTTACCGGTAAAACCCTGTACGATAACTCTGGAATCTCTATTTACTAATATACTCATGATCACACTCCCCTGGCAGCATTCACAACTTTTTGGGCACCATCTGCCAGGTCGGTAGCTGTAATAATATTTTCGATGTTTGCCGATTTGAGAATTTCTGCTGCTTCAGAAGAATTTGTACCATCCAATCGAACTACAAGCGGAACTTTTACATTTGTTTTTTCAGTAGCTTCTAAAATGCCATTAGCAATCCTATCACATCGTACAATTCCACCAAAGATGTTCACAAATATCGCTTTTACATTTTTGTCTTTCAATATTATTTCAAAGCCTTTGGCTACGGTTTCCGCACTGGCTGCACCACCAACATCCAGAAAATTTGCAGGTTCACCACCACTTAATTTGATTATATCCATGGTTGACATCGCTAATCCTGCACCGTTCACCATACAACCGACATTACCGTCCAATTTTACATAGCTCAATCCGTATTTCCCTGCTTCCAGTTCAGTGGATTCTTCTTCATCCAGATCACGCATTTTTAGGATTTCTGGATGACGATACAAGGCATTGTCATCAAATCCCATTTTAGCATCCAAAGCAATGAACATATCGTCACTAGTTAAAACAAGCGGATTTATCTCGATCAGGCTGGCATCAGTATTAGAGTAAACCTGATAAAGAGTTTTGGCAAATTTGCCAAAATGCTTCATTTGTTCTTTGGAAAGGTTTAATCCAAAAGCTAGCTTCCTAGCATGAAAAGCTTGAAAACCAATGAGTGGATCAATCCCAACTTTGATGATTTTCTCTGGAGTTTCGGCAGCTACTTTTTCAATTTCCATTCCACCCTCGGTAGAAGCCATCATGACAGGCATTTCAGCAGTTCTATCTAAAACTATTCCCAGGTAATATTCTTTTTTAATATCCACACCACCTGCGATAAAAATCTTTTTAACTATTCTTCCTGCAGGACCAGTCTGATGTGTAATAAGTGTCATTCCTAAAATATCAGATGCAAATTTTTCAACTTCCTCCAGGTTTTTAGCAAATTTTACACCACCGCCTTTTCCTCGGCCTCCAGCATGAATTTGAGCTTTTATTACCCAGAAATTCCCACCTATTTTCTCTGCCGCGCTCCTTGCATCTTTTGCATCTTCTATTGTTATCCCATCTTGAATCGGAATTTTATATTTGGCGAAAATCTGCTTTGCCTGGTATTCATGAATGTTCATTCAATTTCCTCTTTAAAACAAAGTCCCCTGGAATTCAGATGAAAGCTGTTTAGCTTTAACATGATCGGGGATATAGTCAGGAAGAATAATTGGAGCAATCTGTTTTTTATCAATGCCCAATTCTTCTACTTCCTTTATATAATCTGTAACATGCTTCAGAGAAAGCTTTCCAAGTTGAATTCCGGTTTTAACTTTAGAAGCAGCATTTCTACCTGCTCTACGACCAAATACAATAATATCTAATTGAGAATTACCCATCAGACGATTACGACCATGAATTCCACCTGATGCTTCTCCTGCCACATAAAGTCCAGGTATTGTAGTCTCGGCATTTGCATCAATTTCCAAGCCACCATTTTGATAATGTAGAGTTGGGAATACCAGCATTGGATATTTGCGGATATCAATATCAAATCGTTTATATTGCCTTAACATTGCAGGCAAATTTTTCTCAATTGTACCTTCCCCGCTCAATTCTTCGATCAGGGGAGAATCCAGCCAGATCCCTTTCAAACCGGAAGGTGTGGTCACACCTAAATTATTTTCACATACACGAATAAAGGCAGAAGCTTCAATGTCCCGTGGTTCCAAAGGATAAACAAATAGCTCTCCATCTTTGTTCACTGGTTGGGCACCTAATCCTCTAACTTTCTCAGTACACAGAAAACCAACTATCTGTTCAGGAAAAACGGCTCCGGTCGGATGATACTGCACAGAATCCATGAACATTAATTTTGCGCCAGCCCGATAACCAATCACTAACCCATCTGCTGTTGCTCCATAATGATTTGTAGTTTCAAACCCACGTACATGAAGACGTCCAAATCCGCCTGTGGCGATGATGACAGTTTTTGCTTTTACAACTGAATATTGTTTGCTTTCTAAATGATAGATAATAGCTCCGGCACATTGTCCTTTATCATCCAGGATCAATTCCGTAGCTGCTGTGTACTCAATATATTTGATCTTATCGGGTCGATTATAAACCTCATCACGTAAAACACGACAGATCCCGGCTCCAGTATAATCACGAGTAGAGTGCATTCTATTTCTGCAGGTTCCTCCTCCCGATTTCACCATCATACTTCCATCTTCATTTTTATCGAACATAACACCAAGTTCTTCCAACCATTTTATAGAAGGAGCAGCATCCATTACAAGGGCATCAACCAGTTCGGGTTTATTGTCAAAATGACCACCACCCATTACATCAAGATAATGCAGAACAGGATCATCATCGGTTTGATCTGCTGCTTGAATCCCGCCTTGAGCCATCATCGAATTAGAATCACCAAGACGCAATTTAGTTATTAATAGTATTTCTGCATCAGTTTCACTGGCTTCAATAGCGGCAGAGAGACCTGCAGAACCGGCACCAATTATCAGGACATCGGTTTCTATATCCACTTTATTCAAATCGAAAGTTTCAGGATAATCACGTGGATAAGATTCCATGACATCAACAACTTCGTTAATAATTTTATCATTTTTATTGGGACCGATCCTCAATTCTCTGAGGGCATCATCTTTATAATCGGGATGATAATCAGCCAAGATATCTGCTCTTTCCTGTTCGCCCATCCTCGGGAAAACTTGCTTTCCCAATTTCTTGGCAAGCTCTAATCTGTGTGGACGGGTTTGTTCTACTTTTTTAATAGATTCCATCATATATTCTGGATACATTACTCGCTCCTGCTATGAAATTTTTATCTCACGACTATAATACTTTTTAGAAAGCTTATCGTCGGGCATTTTCTTTAATTCTTCAATTTCTTTAACAAATTTTCCTTCATCTAGCTCTTTCAATCTTGCATCTAATTCGGAACTATTTTTAGAAAGGTATTTTCCATATAACCGACGAGCAAGAATTCCTGCATTATACTGCACGATCTCAGCCGGGCAACGTAAAGCACATAAGCCACAACGAATGCAATCAAAAGAAAGATCAGCCGCTTTAGCAATATCTCCTCGAATTAATGCCTGCACATAATCCATTACCTCAATATCCTGGGGACATGATTTAGTACAAGTATTGCAGGAAACACAACGAAATACACTGGGAAAAAGTTGAGTGAAAGTTCCTACGTCAGGTGTGAGATCATTCAGATCGTAAATTGGTTTTTCGGCAGGGACGAATGGTATCATGGCTATAGCCATTCCATCCGTTACTACTGTTTGACAGGCTAAACCACCTTTTAATTTATAATCACCTTTTTCGCGATACACTGTAGCACAGGCTCCGCAGTAACCTTCCCGGCAGCCAATACCTTTTTTCAATTGGAATCCAGCGTATTCCAAAGCCATGATGATGGTGGAACCTTCAGGAACATGGAATAATTCTCCACTGATATACACCTTAATCATTTCGTGTTTGACATCCATCAGTATACTTCCTCCTTTTATAATGCATAAAAAAACACAGTTAAATATAACAACTGTGTTTTCTATATTAATTTTTATTATCGCTTATTTCAACATTTACATTTTGACTTTTCAAACGGCAATTCAAAACAAAACCTTTCTTTAGTGCATTCAAAACAACCTCTTTGGAATTGGTTCCGAGTTATCGAAGAATTTATTACAAACTTCAATATTACATTTTGACTTAAAGCAAAATTAGTGAGATGTTGTCAATTTAATATTATTAATTTAAACTACCCACTAACTAATATTTATAACGTCAAATAATCTAAATTTATTCCATTAGCTTTTATGATATTATTTCTTCAGAAGCAAGCTTGAAACCTATTTTTATTGCTTTCAAATTCATTTTTTTAAATTGTGGTTTCACAAAATCGCATACTGCTGTTTTAAGAGAGCTTTCAGAAACAACACCTGTGATCTTAACCAGAAATGCCAGTGACAAAATGTTTGTAGGAAGTATTGTTCCTAATTTTTTCATTGCTATTTCCGTGAAAGGTAATTCATAAACTTTAGCTTCCAGATGCACAATATCTTTAACATTAGTTGTATCTGCGATCAAAATGCCTGAATCCTTTAAATTCTTTGAGTATTTTTCACAAGCCTCTTGGGTAAGAGCAAGTAGAACATCAAAATTTACAGCTTCGGGATAATAAAATTCATCATTGCTGATAATAACATCAGCTCGACTCGCACCACCACGGGATTCCGGACCGTAGCTCTGGGTTTGAGTAACTCGAACTTTATCCAATACTGCTGCTTTGGCTAAAATGATTCCTGCTGTGATAAGACCTTGACCACCGCTACCGCTTAACCTAATCTCTTTTTTGAAGATTTCTTTATTCATTGCTATCTCCCTTCGGCACTTTCAAAGAATCAATCAATTCCTGGTAAGCTAGAGTATATTCCATTTTCTCGGTATCATTAATAAATATTCCTCTTGTTTGTTTATTAACCCTTTGTTCAGGTGATAATTTTTCATATTGCTTTATAGGGATCACATCATCTTTCATCTGTTTCATCATTGTAGGGGCGTCACCTTTTTTATTCAGCCGACCATAAATAACAGGACAAGCACTTATTATCTCAACCAATGAGAAGCCTTTGTGTTTAAAAGCCTGTTTGATGAAAGATTGAGTTTCAACGGCATGGTAAGCAGATGTTCTAGCCACAAAGGTAGCACCTGCTCCGATAGCCAGTTTGCAAATGTCGAAAGTAGGATCGATATTCCCGTACGGTGTTGTAGTTGCTTTATCACCATGTGGAGTTGTTGGAGAATATTGTCCACCTGTCATTCCGTAGATATAATTATTAATAAGAATGACTGTAAGATCGATATTTCTTCTCGCTGCATGAATAAAGTGATTTCCGCCTATTGCTGTTGCATCACCATCACCGGTAATAACAACCACATCCATTTCCGGTTTATACATTTTTACACCCGTTGCATAGGCAATAGCTCTTCCATGCAGACTATGCAGTGTATTGAAATCAGCATATACGGGCATTCTGCTGGAACAACCTATGCCAGAAACCATGGCAATGTTATCTTTTTTTAAATCCAATTCTGCAATTGCCCTTATCACTGCTCCCAATACTATTCCGTTACTGCAACCGGGACACCAGACATGCGGAAATTTTTTATCATGTCTCAAATATTTATGGATGGATTTTTGGGATATCTTTTGCATCTTATTTTACCTCCATAATTGATTTCAGAATTTGATCTGGTGTGATAAGTAATCCGTCCGTTCTATGGATTTCCTCAATCTTTTTTGTCTTCCTGATTTCATAATTCCAGATACCTCCCATCACCCTTTTCAATTCAAGTGACAGTTGTCCTTCATTTAATTCCGGTACTATTATGGCTTTTTTGTCACCCAGGAATTTTCTCACTGCGGCATCTGGGAATGGCCAGATCGTTAATGGTCTCATCATTCCAACTTTAATGCCTCTTTTTCTAGCCATCATAACTGCCTCTTTAGCCGCTCGAGAACTAATTCCTGCGGCAAAGATTGCAATTTTGGCATCTTGCATTTGGTAGTTTTCAATTTGGACAATATCATCAATATGATATGCGATTTTATTACGAAGTCTATCCATCAGAATTTTTGTTTCGTCTGCTCTGTTAGTGGGAAATCCTTTGGAATCATGGGATAAACCTGTTACATGAAAGCGATATCCTTCACCAAAACTAGCCTTAGGCATTGGATACTTTGGATTATCCGGATAGTGTTGATACCATTCCGGTGGTTTGGTTGGTGTAATTCTCCTTACAATCTTTACCTGTGAGAGATCCGGTAACTCAATTGGTTCACGCATATGACCAAGCACTTCATCAGAAAGTAAAACAACACATGTTCTATACTTTTCTGCAAGATTCATAGCTCTGATAGAAAGTTCATAACTTTCACTTACTGAATTTGGATAGAGAGCTATAGCTGGTGCGTCTCCATGATTTCCCCAACGTGCCTGCATTATGTCAGATTGGGATGGTTTGGTAGGAAGACCTGTACTTGGTCCTCCACGCATTACGTTCACAACAACACAAGGTGTTTCTGTCATTTTAGCAAATCCTATACCTTCGGTCATAAGTGAATAGCCTGGTCCACTGGTTGCCGTCATCGTTTTTGCTCCAGCTAATGAAGCTCCGATAATCGCAGAAATACTAGCAATTTCATCTTCCATCTGAATGAATTTTCCTCCAAATTTTGGCAATTCAACTGAGCAGATCTCAGCGATCTCTGTAGAAGGAGTGATAGGATAACCGGCAAAGAAATCAAGTCCTGCAGCCAAAGCGCCACGAGCAATAGCTTCATTACCTTGCATTAATATTGTTTTTGGGTTTGTTTTATTATTCGACATTTCCCCTCCTACCTTTTAGCGCCAGTAATCGCAAAATCAGGACACAGTCGATCGCACAATTCACAATGAATACATTTTTCTGGATTGGGAACATAAGGCGAACCGTCGGATCTTCTTCCTAAAGCACCTGTAGGACAAAAGGTAACACAAATTCCACATTTTTTACACCAGTCATAGTAAATATAGACCGGTGTCTTCTTGTAATCTCCTGTAGATTTAACTTCCGGAACCTCTACTTCCATTTTGGAATGTCTATCATCTTTTCTGATGATCGTTCCTTCTTTAAGCTTTTCAACATCCTCAGGCTTGTGAGTTTTAGGCATTACAGCTCCTTATGGACGTAACAGTATTGTTCACTATTAAAATCCATTTATTTAGGATATTTATTTTTTTTATTAAATTGCTAATATTTGAAATCTGAATTGTTGATTTTGATAAATAAAAATAGATGTCTTGCGAGTCCATTTTGGTATCAATTACCCCTGGTTATAGTTCTTTAAGCTCAAAGATCCTGTCTCTGAGTTCTGCAGCTTTTTCAAAATTTAGATTTTCCGATGCTTCATTCATCTCTCTTTCCAATAGCTCCAAAATACTTTCAATGGAGTCTAACTCTAAATATTCTTTGAACTTATCTCTACCCGATTTTTCGTCTTTTTTACCAGGTTTTTGATAACCGTCGGCAACACTTGTAGAGATGAGTATGTCGTCAATATTTTTTTTAATAGATTGTGGAGTAATTTTATTATCTAAATTATACTTCTTCTGTTTAGTTCTTCTGCGGTCAGTTTCTGAGATAGCTTGCTGCATGGCTGAAGACATTTTTTCAGCATAAAAAATAACTTTTCCATTGGTGTTTCTGGAAGCTCTCCCGGCAGTTTGGATGAGTGATCTTGCCGATCTTAAAAACCCTACTTTATCAGCATCAAGAATAGCAACCAGCGATACTTCAGGAAGATCAAGACCTTCACGAAGTAGATTGATACCAACCAGAACATCGAATTCATCCATACGCAATTCCCTGATGATCTGAGACCGTTCCATTGTACCGATCTCGCTATGAAGATATCTGGTTCTAATTCCGGCTTTACTCAAATATTCACTCAAATCTTCTGCCATTCGTTTTGTCAGGGTTGTTACTAGTACTTTTTCTTTTCTTGCTGTACGCTCATTAATTTCTTTTATGAGATCATCAACCTGTGTTTCTAGTGGTTTAACTTCAATAACCGGATCCATCAAACCGGTTGGCCGAATAACCTGCTCCACAAAAACACCATCCGTTTTTTCCAATTCATAATCGGCAGGTGTTGCCGAAAGAAAAATAACCTGATTTATCTTCTTCTCAAATTCTTCAAATTTTAAGGGACGATTATCAAATGCGGAAGGAAGCCTGAAGCCATAATCAATTAGATTTTTTTTCCGGGTATAATCTCCACCAAACATCCCGTGAATTTGAGGAATTGAAGCGTGTGATTCATCTATGATCATCAGAAAATCATCAGGGAAATAATCTAACAAACAATATGGAGGTTCCCCTTTTTTGCCACCGGTAAGATGACGCGAATAATTCTCAATACCGGAACAAAAGCCAAGTTCATTCAGCATTTCAATATCAAAATTCACCCTTTGATTAATTCGCTGTGCTTCTAGAAGTTTTCCAGCTTTTTCAAAATAATCGATTCTGTCTTTGAGTTCTTCCTTTATCTGCTCGATGGCTGTTTTCAGTGTATCTTTAGAAATAATAAAGTGATTCGCAGGATAGATAGGATACTCTTCAACTTCTTCCAAAATTCTATTATTCAATGGATTTATACGTGAGATATTTTCTATTTTATCACCATAGAATTCTATCCTAATTGAATTCTCTAAATAAGCAGGATAAATATCGACAATATCACCCCGTACCCGGAACGCACCACGTTCAAAAGCAATATCGTTCCTACCGTAATGAATTTCTATCAATTTCTTCAACAGTTCATCTCTATCAATTGTATCACCAACCCTAATTCGAATGAGTGCATCGCGATAATTCTGCGGAGTTCCTAATCCATATATACATGATACACTTGCCACAATGATCACATCTCTGCGCTCCATTAAATTCATGGTCGCCCGCAACCGGAGTTTTTCGATCTGACTATTGATACTCGAATCTTTTTCTATATAAACATCCTGACCGGGGATATAGGCTTCAGGCTGATAATAATCGTAATAACTGATGAAAAATTCAACCGCATTTTCAGGAAAAAGTTGTTTGAATTCTCCGTACAATTGAGCTGCCAGAGTTTTGTTGTGGGAAATTACAAGTGTGGGTTTATTAACTTCCTTAATTACATTAGCAACTGTAAAAGTTTTACCTGAGCCGGTTACACCGAGCAGGGTTTGAAATCTTTCCTTGTTTTCAATTCCCTCAACTAAGGCTGAGATTGCCTGGGGCTGGTCACCTTTTGGCTGATAACTTGACATTATTTTAAATTTATTCATCCATTTTATCCTGATTAATATGTGAATGTTTTAATTATCATCTTTGAATTGGCAAGGATTTTCTAATTTGAAAATTAAGTAATGAAAACTGAGTTTATAACTTTTTTATTTGACTTCAATTCAACTACAATAAATTTCAGGATAGTAATATAATCAGAGTTGATAAATTACTTTGAAATTTATTTAATAG
Source organism: Candidatus Cloacimonadota bacterium (assembly GCA_030626645.1). Lineage (GTDB taxonomy): Bacteria > Cloacimonadota > Cloacimonadia > Cloacimonadales > TCS61 > Tenebribacter. The sequence goes on along the minus strand of DAOUTP010000025.1, from coordinate 592 downwards.
TTGAGGAAATAGTATGGCAAAAAAGAAAAAGCAGAAAGTAGAAATACCGGTTGGGATTCTAGAGAAAATACTAGAGGGAAAATATAAGCATGTGATATTCATTAGTTTATTATTCATCATTCTTTCCGTTTTCTTTTTCAAGATCGCCTTTCAGAATTACGCTCCACCTGCAAGCGATACTATCCAATGGCGTTCATCTGCACAGGTTCTTATGGAATATAATAAAGAACATAAAGATCAGGCAATGTGGAACCCAAATTTATTTAGTGGAATGCCATCGTATTTAATTTCGTTTGGTGCAAAATATCCATTTATAGGTCAAATATATAAACTCACTAACAAAGTTATGAACTGGAGAGTTTTGATGTTATTCATAATGGCGCTGGGCGTTTACCTATTCATGATCCATCTCAAATTCGACCCGATAGTCGCTTTTATCAGTGCAATTGCAATGGCACTTTCATGTCATTTCCTGGGACTCTTAGAGATTGGGCATAACACAAAATTCAAAGCGGTAGTCTATATCCCCTGGATAATGTTTGCAGTTCATTATTTAAAACAGCGGCTTAGCCTGCTGGCATTGGGTGCAACT
>DAOUTP010000153.1 GCA_030626645.1 Candidatus Cloacimonadota bacterium | reverse complement strand
TCATTATGCACTGGCAACCGGAGCTTATGCTGCAACAAACATGATAACTGCAAATAAATTTTACGATAATGAATTTAAGGAAGTTTATCAAATTTCTGATAAATCTAAAGTTCGAGATGCAAAATGGTATAAAGCTGAACCTATCTGGGTTACGGCAGAACGACAAAATGTTAAGAGCGCTTCCTATTTTTGGGTCGGTTCAGAAGCTCCTACAAAAGGATACTTGCCTTCAATTGTAAAAGCTTACGATCATAATTTCCCTTACATCGCTCGCGTAGATTCTGTGATGAAATGGCTTCAACTACCCGAGGAAAAACGACCACATCTGGTAATGTTGTATTTTGATGAACCTGACTCTGATGGACATAAATATGGTCCCGAAAATCCCGATCTCATCCCAACTATAAAATATATGGATGATATTTTAGGATACATTCTGGAGGGAATTAAAAAACTGGATATTGCTGATGAGATCAATCTGGTTCTGGTCAGCGATCATGGAATGACTACAATAAGTCAGGATAGAATTATCTATTTGGATGATCATGTTCCGGATATGAATGCACTTTCCAGTTATGGTGGCGGACCTGTTTTGCAAGTCCATTTAAAAGAAAAGAATAATGCTTTGATCGACCAAATGGACAAACAGTTAAAGAATGTTGAACATCTGGCAGCATACAAACGTGATGAAGTTCCGGATAGATATCATTTTGTTAATAGGAATACAGGTGATTTTGTTTTAGTTGCAGATGAAGGCTGGTTGATATTAACAAAAGATGAGGAATATAAATCCAATGGAACTCATGGTTATGATCCGGCAGTAAAAAATATGCATGGTATATTTTATGCAATGGGACCACATATAAAATCTAATTATAAAATTGGAACATTTGAGAATATTCATGTTTATCCATTAATTTGTGAGTTACTGGGAATAAAACCTTATGCAGATGCTCCCGATGCACCTCAAGGCAGATTGAACGTTCTGGAAGAAATATTGGTGAAATGATAATTTTTTAAGAAAGTTCCCAAATCGGGAACTTTCTGCTTGACTTTAAATCAATTCGAATTAATTTATCTCTGTGAGTTAAAGAAATGCATGTAATTGCCAAAAAAACATTAGTGGAATATGAAAAACAATATCCCGATGTGAAAGGTCAACTCATTGCCTGGTGTAAGTTTGTGGAAAAAGAAAAGTGGCTTAATTTTAATGATGTAAAAAAGTTTTCTAATTCTGCTGATTTAATTGAAAACCAAACTATGATTTTTAATATCAAGGGTAATCAGTTTCGTTTAGAAGTAAAAGTTGCTTTTAGAATGCAAATTGTATTTATTATTTGGTTTGGTACTCACAAGGAATATGATAGAAGAAATAAGGAGAGAAAATGATGTTCAAATTAATTAAAAATGAAGAGCAATATGAAGAATATCTTAATATTGCAGAATCTTTAATTGATCTTAATCCTGAATCTGGATCTAATAAAGGTGATGAACTTGAATTACTTACTCTTCTTATTGAAAAATATGAGGATGAACATTATCCAATAGATTTTCCTGACCCAATCGAAGCAATTAAATTTCGAATGGAACATCAAGGTATCACTCAGAAAGAGTTAGCTTTATACATTGGTAGTCCTAGCAAAGTATCAGAAGTTTTACATAGAAAAAGACCTCTAACTTTAAAGATGATTCGTGCACTAAATAAGCATTTAAATATACCTGCTGAAATTCTACTAGGTGAAGAGGGTAAAACAATACCAACTAATTTTAAGGATATTGATTGGAATAACTTTCCAATAATTGAAATGTATAATAAAAATTATTTCCCTGATTTTGAAGATACAAAGTATAAAGCAAAAGTTTTAGCAGAAGAATTAGTGCGTCCTTTACTTGAGCTTACAAAACCCTATCTTGATATGATACCTTTGAATAGACAACATATCAGAAGTGGCTCTGAAGCAGATCCATATGCTCTTCTTGTTTGGCATGCAAAAGCATTGGCAAAGGCAATTACGAAACCTTTGAGTACTAAATTTAAAGCAAGCTTAATCAATGAAAAATTTATTAAAGATTTATTAAGTTTAAGCAGAAAGGAAAATGGTTCCAAACTTGCTCAGAATTTTTTAAAAAGTTATGGTATTCATTTAATTATTGAACCAAAATTGAAACACACACATATTGATGGATCTGTCTTTTGGAATAAATCTGAAAATCCGGTTATAATAATGACACTACGCCATGATAGACTTGATAATTTCTGGTTTACATTACTTCATGAAATTGGACATCTGCAGTTACATCTTACTAATGAAGACTATGATAATTTTGTGGATGATCTTCAATATTTTGGCAAATTAGATAATTTTGAAAATGAAGCAGATAAATTTGCCAGTGAAGCTTTAATTCCTCCATATTTTTGGAAAAATGATCTATTAACAGACTTTAACACAGAAGAAATTATTTCACTGGCTGAATCCATTGGTGTTCATACAGCAATTGTCGCAGGTCGAATTCGCTGGGAGAAAAAGGATTATCGAATCCTCTCAAGACTTATTGGAAGGAGAGAAGTAAGAGTACAGTTCCCCAGTGAATTTCCAAACTAATTAGGTAAACTTTGAACACGTTAACAATCCATGAATTTATAAAAATCTCAAAGCATCTACCAATTATTGATGTACGAACTCCTGCAGAATTCAGTGATGGACACATATCAGGTGCGATTAATATTCCTATATTTTCTAATGAAGAACGTGCTGTAGTGGGCACAAAATATAAACAGGAAAGTCGGGATACAGCTATTGCAAAAGCATTGGAATATATTGCAGCAAAAACCGACCATTATCTTGATGAATTACAACAATTAACACATTCACAAGAAATTTGTGTTTATTGCTGGCGGGGTGGATTTCGCAGCGAAGGAATGGGACATCTCTTCCAAACTGCAGGGAAAAGAGTATTCCGTTTAGAAGGTGGATATAAAGCATATCGTAATTATGTGCTCGATTCATTTAAACAAAATTATAAGCTCATTGTTGTTGGTGGAATGACGGGAAGCGGGAAAACTGAGCTTTTGGAAGAAATTGGAAAAACAAACGAGCAAATGTTGGATCTGGAGGGAATCGCTAATCACAAAGGCTCTGCATTCGGAGCACTTGGACAGGATGATCAACCCACAACACAGCAGTTTGAAAATGATCTGGCAGCAAAATTAAATAGATTTGATCTTGAACAGAATATCTGGTTGGAAGATGAAAGCAGAATGATAGGGAAAGTGAAAATTCCCGATGAATTATTTACACAAATAAGAAGTTCTACAGTTATCAAAATTGAAGTTTCTAAAGAAAATCGCATTAAACGGCTGATAAATGATTATGCAAATTTCAGCAAAAATGAACTGATAAATTCAATAAATAATATTTCCCGCAGATTGGGTGGATTAAATTCTAAACTGGCAATAGAAGCAATTGAAAAAGAAGATTATTACACAGCTACCGACATCATTTTAGATTACTATGATAAAACCTACACTTACGGGCTTTCTAAAAGAGAAGGACAAACCGTCATTCCCTTAAAACTTGATGAAGATGATGTAAAAAGAAATGTAGAGAAAGTGATTGGGTTTGTGAAAGAAAATTTGACAAATAAATTCGGTTATTGTTTCCTGCAATGTGATATTAGAAGGCAATGTTAAGCGGAGGAACAAATTAATGAATAATGAAATAATAAGTAAAATTAGAAAAATAAAAGAGAAATATAACTCAAAAGGATTCATTATATTAGGGATTTTCGGATCATACGCCAGAAATGAAGAAACCGCAAAAAGTGATATTGATATTTTATATGAAATGACCCAACAATTTTATGATAGATATCCCGGCTGGGATGTCTTTCCGATAATTGAAGAGATCGAAAAAGAATTAGAGATCAGCCTTGGTAAGAAAATTGACCTTACAGATCTAAATGCTTTGAAAAAAATAGGAAGGAAATACATTTTACCAGAGGTGCAATATGTCTAAAATTGGAGATTTAGCTAAATTAGAATCAATTTTGGAATACATTAAAGACATAGATAAAATTGTTGAAAGACACGAAACTATTGAAAATGCTCTTCTCGATTTTGAAAGTAAATATGCCTTGATGATGTGTTTTCAACAAATTGGTGAATTAGCAAATAAAATTACATCAGACGAATTCATATCTAAGATACCGGTAAAGAATATTGTTGGATTTAGAAATGTAATTGCTCACAATTATGATGGTATTAATTTAACTATTGCTGAAAAAACAATTTCTGACAGTATCCCCAAATTGAAACATACAATTGAAAGAATTATAGAAAAAACTAATGAGCAAACTTAAAGATATTCCAAAATTCAAAAATGAGAAAGAAGAAAGAGAATTCTGGGCAAAAGCAGATTCGTCTAAATATATCAATTGGAAAAAAGCAAAGAAAGTAACATTCTCAAAATTAAAACCTTCAACAAAGACAATTTCATTGCGGCTTCCCGAACTCGTTTTAGATGAAATAAAAATGATCGCTAATAAAAGAGATGTACCTTATCAATCATTAATAAAAATATTTTTGAAAGATCGAATTGATCTTGAATTAAAACATACGGTTAAGTGATTGAGTTTGTGAAAAAGGAACTGAACTTTTTCATTTGACATTAATAATTTATTTAATGGTATTGACTTAATATTGTAAAAAAAATAAACTCTGGATTATTAATTCATGCTTTATTGGAATTGGATTGTATCCCAGCAGGAATGGAATTATTTCCCGCAACCGATGAAGATGCTTGGTCATTAATAAAAGAAATAATTGATGATTGTGACTATTACATTTTAATTGTTGCAGGTTTATA
>DAOUTP010000332.1 GCA_030626645.1 Candidatus Cloacimonadota bacterium | reverse complement strand
TCGCAGATCCAATCGGGAAAGATATTGAATATTATAAAAATACATTTGATGAAATTAGTAAGAAAGTAAAAATTATCTTTGAGAAAATCAAGGGGGAGCGGTGAAAATGCCATTTTTATTCAGCGGTTTATTTTGGGGTGTAATGTTGGTTTTATTCGGAGTATCAATGATTCTAAGAGCTATGTTCAATCTTGATATTCCAATATTCCGAATCGTTTTTGCGTTGGTAATAATCTATTTTGGAATTAAATTACTTGTTGGACGTCAGGCTTTTAAAGGTGAGGGGAATTTTTCCATGTTTAGAAGTTCAGATGTTACAATGAGTGAAAGTGGTGGTGAGTATAATGTGGTATTTGGGCAAAGCAATATTGATCTTTCAAATATTGATATTTCCGAAAGTAGTCAAAAAGTTGAGGTTAACGTTGTATTTGGTTCAGGGAATTTGCTTATTGATCCGCAAAAACCAATGAAGATTAATGTCAGTACAGTTTTTGCTGATTGCAAATTACCTAAACGTAATATTAATTTTTTTGGGGATTCCAACTTCAAAACACCAGGTTATGTGGAAGGTGAGAATTACTTAAAACTAGATATTGATGTGGTTTTTGGAAGTGCTGTTATTATGGAAAAAGTACAAGAATGATCCCAATTTTAATGGAGTTCGTTGCTGAAATTATCAAGAATGCAAATGAGTTTGGACTTATCTTATCGGATGAAAAAGAGATAAGTTATGGTGTACAACTCAAATTTGAAAAAGGTGATAATGATATTCCCATTAATGTTTATTCTTCCAAGAAGAAAGGCATTTCTACTGTTATTGGCGGATCACCCAATAATCCATTGCGGACTATAATGCAGCAAGTCTTGCAGCAAAAACCGGATGCCGCTCAAAAGGATCATAATTGGAAAATTTGGGCAGGAACAGATGAATCGGGGAAAGGAGATTTCTTTGGTGCATTAGCTGTTTGTGGATTTATTGTGAAAGAAAAGGATATAATGGATCTTAAGAAACTTGGTGTTAAAGATTGTAAGTTATTAAGTGATCCTGAAACAATAAAAATAGCAGAAAAACTTTATAAGAATTATAAGGACAATATCGAAGTTTTAATTTTGCAACCTGCAAAGTATAATGAATTGTATGCAAAATTTCGTCAGGGAAATAAAAAGTTAAATGAAATGTTAGCGTGGATGCACTCTCGTGTAATATTAAATTTGAATGCAAAGCATAAATTCGAGGGAGCAGTTGTAGATAAATTTGCCAGCGATAGAGTTCTAATCGGATCACTTAAGGATATGAAGAATGTTAAACTTGTTCATAAAATTAAGGCTGAAGATGATATTGCAGTTGCGGCAGCTTCTATTATTGCACGTTATCATTTTCTTAATAGTATTTCATTACTCTCTCGGAAATTTCAATTGGAGTTTCCAAAAGGAGCATCTGATAAAGTGATAAAGATTGGCAAAGATTTTGCAAAAAAATTCACTAAAGAGAGATTAAATGAAGTAGCAAAAATTCACTTTAAAACTATAGAAAAAATTTAAGAAAGGAAAATATGTTAAAAGATTATCTCAAATATTCACCAAAGATTGGTGAGAAAACCTGGATTGCAGAGAATGCAATGATCATAGGATGTTGTGAAATTGGTAAGGATAGTTCAGTCTGGTTTGGCAGCGTTGTACGTGGAGATGTTAATTATATAAAAATCGGTGATAGAAGCAATATTCAGGATCTGAGCATAATACACGTTATGCATGTTCCTAAAGGATCTGACGATGGCTATCCCACCATAATCGGAGATGATGTTACGGTCGGACACAGTGTAACACTTCATGGTTGTAAGATTGGTAACGGCTGCTTAATAGGTATGAGTGCAATTCTTATGAATGGGTGCGAAATCGGGGAAGAATCAATGGTGGCAGCCGGTTCGATTGTTACTCAGAATAAGAAGTTTCCACCCCGAAGTATGATAATGGGAACTCCTGCAAAAGTTATACGTCAGCTTAATGAAGATGAAATTGCAAATATTTACAAATCTGCGCAGGATTATGTTTCTTACAAAAATGATTATCTTGAGATGGAATAATAAATGAAGACTCTCGTAATGGAACCAATGCCG
>DAOUTP010000298.1 GCA_030626645.1 Candidatus Cloacimonadota bacterium | reverse complement strand
CCTGAATGGATAAAAACCATGAATAATAAAGCGATCGTATTTGTTTGTGCTAACCCGATTCCGGAGATATATCCGTATGCAGCCAAAGAAGCCGGAGCATTTATTGTAGCTACCGGACGCGGGGATTTCCCAAACCAGGTGAATAATTCGATCGGTTTCCCTGGAATTTTGAAAGGTGCTTTAATGGTTCGTGCCAAGAAAGTTACCGATAATATGGCTATCGCGGCAGCTCATTCTCTGGCAGATTATGCAGAAAAACGAGGAATAGATCCGGAAAATATAGTTCCGACAATGGATGAAGCCGGAGTATTTGCGGTAGAAGCCGCAGATGTTGCCATGCAGGCGATCAAAGATGGCGTTGCCCGTGTGGAAATGACCTGGGATGAAGCATTCCAAAAAGCAAAAGCTAATATAGATTATTCACGCAGTATGACAAAACAACTGATGGATACAGGTTTTATTGATAAACCATCTGATGATATGCTGCAGAAAGCTATTGCTTGGGCTATAAACGAGGTTCAATGAGATAGTTTATCAAAATAATAAAAGTAGGGGCGATTTACGAATCGCCCCTTTTTTGTAAATAATCCTATTCTTTAGAATTTATGATCTATTTTAACAGCATGATTTTGCTTGAAATGTTCAAGGAAGATGTTTTCAAGCGCATAAAATAAATTCCACTGGCTTGCGGATTACCATCAGAATCTTTACCGTTCCATATGGTAGTAAATTTTCCTTCATTCAGATGTTCATTGATCAGAGTATTAACATTACGCCCTCTAATATCAAAAATAGTGACTTCTACCATTCCTGCCTCTCCAATACTGAGATTAATTGTAGTACTGGGATTGAAGGGATTCGGGAAATTCGAGATAGTTGTTTTCACTGGAGTAACATCGTTAGGATCAGTACCGGTAAGTATATTAACAGTAACTATATTCGAGGGTCCTGACTCTATTTGATCATACATGGCAGTAACATAATAAGTATGATCTCCGATTTCCAGCAGAGTCTCAGTATATGTTTGAATATCACCAGCCACATCAGCAATAAATGCATTATTGCGATAAACTTTATAACCAGTTGGGATAGTACTGGGTGCATCCCAGGTTAGGGTTACATCATTAATATCTAATGTGGCAACTAAGTTACTTGGTGGTTCAACACTCGGACTCAAGTCAGGTAAATCCACACGAGTAGTTTGGAAAACATGATGATTTGATCCATCTTCTACCCAGACAATGAGGATAATATTATCCTGATCCCAGCTTTCATCCAGCATGGTTGTGATCTGCATTTCATGAGTGTTTCCCTGCATAGTAATATCTGTTCCTAAATGGGTAGGAACCATATCACGATCTACAAAGTTCATAGTATCATAATTTGGACCGGTATAGGGAATATTCGTTTCTGTGATAACTACGTGTATACGAGGATTGGGCATCTCAGCACCTTCATCTTTCAGAATGGAAATATCCAAAGTAAGATCGTTGCCGGAAAGTGATCCTGTAAAATCAATTGTACAAGGAGCAACAGCCGCCATTCGCTCAATAATGGTTGCTTCCAAAATGGCATGAGTGTACGGCCAGGTTGGTTCAGGAAGTCCATCGGGCAAAAGAGTGGGATATAAGCTAATTCCCAAAACATTGATCCTGCCTTCAGAACCTACATAGGCAAATTCGTCATTATAATGATGATTTGCAACTGCAATAGAATAATCTTCAGCATACATTTGGTCTACCAGCGCCGCTGTAGAAGGGCAAGTTGGTCACCATGTTCCTGTGGCAACTTCAAAAAGTACAAATTGCCTCTGAGCAGCATATCCGAAGATAGTTGTTAATAAAAAAAGCAAAGTCAATAATTTTTTCATTCTTCCTCCTTATTATTATGTAACTTAGAACGCAATAATTGTACCACCTCGACCAATTTTTTTGCCTTTGTATCGTGTTTGAGGTTCGATATTTCTGCTTTTTTTTCTTTACAACAGTAGTGCAAATTCACTGTTTGATACAAAATAAAAAAGAGAGGTGTTTATGAAATTTTTTATTGTTGTTTTAATTATGATGGTTAGTCTTACAGTATTTGCTGGTGATTTCGAATCATTCTCGGAATTCCAAACACATATTAAGAATGAGTCACAAAGAGTTTCCGATATGGAACTTCACCAGCAGATTAAACAATCTCGAGATACACGTGAATATGAAGTTGGAGATCAGCAAATTTACTGGCGTTATGATCTTTCAATTATGCCTCCCGGCTGGCTTCAAACTCCGGCAACCTGCAGAGCAGTCGGTGAACATTGTTATGTTTTCGTGGCTGATGAAGAGTGGCAGATCAATATGGATGAAGCGGATGTCCAAGAGGTTTTCAATTATCTGGAATTTGAAACAATGAACGGTGACGATTACGG
>DAOUTP010000333.1 GCA_030626645.1 Candidatus Cloacimonadota bacterium | reverse complement strand
CTTTTTGCACAAAAATCTGCTGAGATAATATCATGTTTTTTAGCAAGATAAATAGCAATTGCTCTGCCCACCATTCCTGCACCAAGAACGACTATTTTACTCATTTTTTATTCCTAATTTGTAAAAAAATCAAAAATATTACCCAGAGTGCTGGAATCAGCTTTGTAAATTTCTGTATATTTACAGCGGGTGCAGGTTACTGTTGTGAATTTCTTATTCTGAACATCGAAAACTTTACTGAACATTCCACCTGTTGCCCGGAATTCGTCAGTTTCATATTGAGTATTTCCGCATTTTGGGCAAACATATCTTGAATCGTTCATATTTCCCTCCAGATTTTCTCTTTAGCTATATTTAATTCTATGTTATTAATTTATTACTCAGGAAAGTGTCAAATTTAATGTTGGGTAAAAATGAAAGAGAATCTGAAAGAGTTGGAAGGCTAAAAAGGAAATAATTTGGGTAGAAGTTCTATAGAAGAATTCTAAATTATATAATAACATTCCGCTTTGTTCGTATTTGTTCGTTGCAAAAAACTTAGATCATTTCACCAGCAAATTCTTCCGCATTACGTACAAAAACAGTTGTTTCCAATCCATCAGAAAGTTCTTCCAGCCTGGTCACATAATCTTCTTCTTCACCCTCAAGTGGAAGTTTGAGTCCCATAAATACGAGGTTTGCGTTCCGGCTGTTTTCATGTATCACTTCGGTAACAGATTTGTCTTGAGGTTTTATGATGATCTTAGGTTCTGCTTTGATGCGCACTTCATCGATCATCTCCTGCACATTTTTCAGCATAAACTCACGATCTTCTTCTCTCAGAATAATTGTATGAATAATGATCTTAGCGTTTTTCCATTCATCATTCAAACTAAGCAGATGTGCCAGCAGCAGCATTAAATCACCATTGCTGTGTTTACCACGCCACCAGATGTCCATTCTTTCTCGACCTTTTTTTCCTGGTAATTCATTCATTCTAACGAGAAGTGAACTTTTTTGCAATTCGGAAATTGTGCGGATAGTTTTGAGCATAGAGACCATTCGTTTTTGTTTATCGGACCATCCAAACATTATTGTATTGGAATTAAGTCCAGCAATACCATTTGCCTGGGTAATATTTATAGTTCCACTTTCAAATTGGGAAACAACATTTACTTCATTGAAAGCCAGGATCCCAGCTTGATCTAAGGCTTCATCCATCTTTTCAGTTTCTTTTTTAATGTCTATCTCATTGCTCTTTATATCACCGATTATCATATTGCATACTGTTAAAATCCCGCGGCGTTGATTTAAGAAATTAGCTAATTGAACCAATGGTAAACGCTTATTTACATCACCGGCAAAAACAAGAATATTGGGTCGCCAGTTGCGGGGATCATTTGCATGTTTTTTCAGTTTTAGCAGAGCAAAACGAGCCAGAGTTCCCCAGAATCCAGCTCTCACATCTCCCCATTCTTTTTGCATGGAACGCTGCCGTAATATCCAGAATAAAATGATCTCGAAAGCAATTGCCAAAATACAGGCTATAGGACTGATCAGGAACATTACGGCGATTGCTCCGAATGAACCCAATAATGATACAATCCAAGGTACCTTTATTTTTGGACGGTAGGATGCATCACCGGTAAGACTTTCCAGCGCAGCACTGAAATTGATCATAACGTAAAGAGTTAGAAAAAGAATTGTTACAAATTCAGCAACAGTATTCAAATCACCTAGACCAACTGCTACCAGTGCAATAGCACCACTTATCCAAGTGGAAATAGTAGGTTGACCAGTTTTAGAAAGCTTTGCCAGAAAGGAAGGAGCAAGTCTATCTTGAGCAAGTGACTGCAAAACTCGCGGACCACCCAGCACGCTACCAAAAGCAGAAGAAAGGATCGCTCCAAAAATACCGGGAACAACCAGCAATGAACCAAAAATGGCAATTTTGCTCCAAGTTTCTACTCCTGCAGAAGCTAGACCTTCCGGACTTATTTTACCTGTGAAAGCCAAAATAAGTGGAATAAATAAATAGATAAGTAAACCTGTGGCAACTGCCAATAGAGTTCCTTTTGGTATAGATTTTCGTGGATCTTTTAAATCT
>DAOUTP010000046.1 GCA_030626645.1 Candidatus Cloacimonadota bacterium | reverse complement strand
CTGAAAGAACGACTTATAATTAAGTTTAAATTTGAGATCCCCTATCTGCTCGTAAATAAAATCACGACCGAATAATATCTTTTCATCGTCACCCAGAATTACGTTTGTTTTTTCAGAATTAATGTTTTGGATAATTCCAACAATATCCGGATATGCTTCTAACAATATTCTCTCAAGTTGTCTTGAAAAAGGAATCTTGCGGATTCTTGTTACCAGAATTATAATTATCTCATTTGTTCCTAAAGCATAACGAATACCAATATGACGAATATTCCCGGAATGATTTCTCTCATTATAAACCTGCATTTTAGAAGCTTCAATATAGGACACCACTTTTTTACAAATATCATCAAAAAGTGGTGGTTGAAGTTTGCAATTCTTATGCGGGATCACATTATGTGATCTGCTCTCAAACATTCCGGTAATTGGCTTTCCATCTTTCTTTGCTACAGGAAAAAAACTTTTATTCCGATATGGTTCTTTACCGGAAGCTATAATTTTATTGATCTTCCCAATCTCAATATTGTGGAAGATCTCTTCAACTATTTCTTGTTTATATTTTAGCTGATCATCGTAGGAAATGTTAAGCCAGTCACAGCCACCGCACTTTCCAAAAACTTCACAATCAGGTTCAATTCTTTTAAGTGAACTTGTAATTATTTTATCAATTTTACCAAAACTTACTTGTCGTCTTGTGCTAATTACCTGTACATCTAAAATGTCTCCAGGAACGGCGTTGGAAACAAAAATCGGATTTGAATTTTCAAAGCCAAGCCCAAGTCCTTTATAAACCAGTTTTTCAATTTTAAGTTCTTTAATTATTTTCATTTTATTCTTTTCTTTAATTGATAGTATTTTAATTTCCAAACAACAATTATTGCTTCACGAACTATCTTTTTAGACATTTTAGATTGTCCTACACGACGATCTGTAAAAACTATTGAAAGTTCTTTAATTCTAAATTTCTTTACCCAGGTTCGAAAGTTCATCTCGATCTGGAATGAATAACCATCGGAAAGAATGTCATCCAAATCAATGCTTTCAAGCACTTCCCTTCTAAAACATTTGAATCCGCCTGTTGGATCATTAATTCTCATTCCTGTTATTATCTTAGCATATTGTGCAGCGAAAAAACTAAGGATCAATCTGCGTAATGGCCAGTTTACAACATTAATTCCTTTGAGATATCTTGATCCAATTACAAGATCATTATTTTCCATTTCGTCCAAAATTCTGGGAATATCATCAGGGTCGTGTGAAAAATCTGCATCCATTTCAAAGATATAATCATAATCATTTTCTATTGCATATTTGAAACCGGCAACATAAGCCGAGCCGAGTCCCATTTTTCCTTCACGTTCAATTAAATGTATACGCTTGTTCTTCTTCTGTTTATCTCTCACCAGTTTGGAAGTTCCGTCAGGTGAATTGTCATCAACGATCAATACATCAATGCTTTTCTTCTGTTTGAGGGCTGCATCAATAATTGCAGAAACGTTTTCAGCTTCATTGTAAGTGGGAATAATAACTAATGTTTTCATTTTTTATCCATATTATTTTTTAGTAATTGTGCTTCAGGCACTTTTACTTTTGGTTTTGCAGGAATTCCCTGCCAGATCTCTTGAGCAGCTACATCCTTTGTTACAAGACTTCCACCTGCAACCACTCCATCTTCGTTTATCGTCTTTCCCGGCAAGATAGTGGAATTCACTCCAATGCGGCTGCCTTTTTTCATCGTGATTCCTTTGAAATGGTTAAAACGTTCTTTATCACGAGCCATATAATTGTCATTACTGGTTGCAACTGCAGGAGCTACAAAACAGTAATCTTCTATCTCTGAATATGCTGTGATATAGCAATTTGTTTCAAATTTACATCTTTCACCAATAGTAACAAAATTCTCAATTGATACGTTTCTTCCAATAATATTCAGATCACCAATTGTAACATTCTCTCGTATTGTTGCCAGATCTGCGATAAGGCAGTTTTTACCAATCTCGCACTGAACATAGATCACAACATTAGCTCCTATCTGACATTGATCTCCAATTTTAGCAGGTTTCAAATTTGGATCCACTTTGAAAATACTGCGCGGTGAGCTAAGTGGAGTTTTACCAATGATAGTATTATCATCAATACGTACATTATCACCAATATTGCTTCCTTCGTGGATAACCACATTATGCCCGATCAGACAATTTGTTCCAATAACTACATTATCCAATATCACACAATTAAAACCAATTTTGGTTTTCTTTCCTATTTGTGCCGATCCTGAAATATGCTGGTTCATTTAATCCTCCGAATTTTGATGGAATCACATTTATGGGCACCGTATTTGAAGTAAAGTATTTTGTTAATAAAAGATAAAAGCCTGCATAATTCTGCAGGCTTTTTATAATATATTTAGTTTCTAATCTACACTACACCATGATCGAGCATTGCGTTTGCAACTTTCATGAATCCAGCTATATTAGCACCTTTAACGTAATCTACAAAATCACCATCAGTTCCGTATTTTACGCATTGTTCGTGAATATCTTTCATGATTCTATGAAGTTTTTCATCTACTTCCACGCGTGTCCAATTAAAGCGAAGACTATTTTGAGACATTTCAAGTCCACTTGTAGAGACACCACCGGCATTAGCAGCTTTACCGGGAGCATAAAGAATTTTAGCAGCTTGGAAAACTTCTACGGCTTCCGGTGTACACGGCATATTTGCACCTTCAGAAACACAAGTACATCCATTAGCTATAAGAAGTTTTGCATCTTCTTCACCAAGTTCATTCTGCGTTGCACAAGGAAGAGCGATGTCACATTTAACTTCCCAAGGACGTTTACCTTCAAAGAAAGGAACATCAAATTCATCAGCATAATCTTTTACAACATCACGATTTGAAGCTCTCATCTCTAATAAGAAATCAATTTTCTCACCTTTTATTCCATCTTTATCATAGATATATCCATCAGGACCGGAGAGTGTAACAACTTTTCCACCTAATTCATCTACTTTTTGAATAGCTCCCCAGGCAACATTACCAAAACCGGAAACAGTTACAACTTTGCCTTCAAAATTATCACCTCTGGTCTTTAACATTTCTTCAGCGAAGTAAACATTACCAAAACCTGTAGCTTCTGGTCTGATGAGACTTCCGCCCCAGTTAAGACCTTTACCTGTAAGAACACCTGTAAACTCATTCTTAAGTTTTTTATACATTCCAAAAAGATAACCTATCTCCCGACCACCTACGCCAATATCACCAGCCGGAACATCTGTGTTTGCACCAATATGCCGGAAAAGTTCAGCCATGAAATTTTGACAAAATCTCATAATTTCATTATCAGATTTTCCTTTTGGATCAAAATCAGATCCACCTTTACCTCCACCCATTGGAAGCGTTGTAAGACTGTTTTTAAAAATTTGCTCAAATCCTAAGAATTTAAGTATGCTAAGTGTTACACTTGGGTGAAAACGAAGACCACCTTTGTAAGGTCCAATTGCACTGTTGAATTCAATACGATAACCACGGTTTACTTGTACTTCACCTTTGTCATCTGTCCAGGGAACTCTGAACATGATAGTTCTTTCCGGTTCAACTATCCTATCCATTATCTTGGCTTCTTTGAACTTGGGATTTGCTTCATACATTTCCCATACTGAATCGACAACTTCCTTAACAGCCTGAAGAAATTCCGGCTGTGCAGGATTTTTTGCTGCAACTTGTTCGATGAACTTTTGCTTATCCATCATACCCTCCGATTTTTTATTGATTATGATGTCATAAAATTATCGTTTTTTTTATTGTCAATCTTTGTAATTTTTTTTTACTTTATGCTGACAACTATTTATAATGTTTACATTTACGTAAAAATAAAACCTTAGAAAGTTTTTTATTTGACTACTATCAAGATGAACGTGGTACACTAAAAAAAGCCCTCGAATATTCGGGGGCTTTTTCCATTTAATAAGATGTATTTATACAACACCGTGATCTATCATTGAATCTGCAACTTTGATAAATCCGGCAATATTTGCACCTTTTACATAGTTAACAAAATCACCTTCTTTTCCATATTTCACACATTGTTCGTGAATAGCGATCATGATATTATGAAGTCTTTCATCAACTTCTTCTCTAGTCCAGCTAAGACGTAAACTATTCTGAGACATTTCAAGACCTGAAGTAGCCACACCACCAGCGTTAGCAGCTTTACCAGGACCATAAAGTATTTTAGCTTTTAAGTAAACTTCAATTGCTTCTGGAGTTGAAGGCATATTTGCACCTTCAGAAACACAGATACATCCCTTATCAATAAGCATTTGAGCTTCTTCACCATTGATCTCGTTCTGAGTAGCACTTGGAAGTGCAATGTCACATTTGATTCCCCAAGGTCGTTTACCTTCGAAATATTCTACACCATATTCATCAGCGTATTCTTTGATTCTTCCACGCTTAACATTCTTGAGTTCCATAACATATTCAAGTTTCTCTTTTGTAATACCATTAGGATCATAAATGAAACCAGCAGAATCTGACATTGTAACAACTTTTCCACCAAATTCGATAACCTTTTCTGTAGCATACTGAGCTACGTTTCCTGAACCTGATACAGTTACAACTTTTCCTGCAAATGAATCACCTTTGGTTTTAAGCATTTCCTTTGCAAAGTAAACTTGACCATAACCTGTAGCTTCCGGTCTGATAAGGCTTCCACCCCAATTACGTCCTTTTCCTGTAAGAACACCAACAAACTCATTACGAAGTTTCTTGTATTGACCAAACATGAATCCAATTTCTCTTCCACCAACACCAATATCACCGGCTGGAACATCAGTATTTGCACCGATATGACGGAAAAGTTCGCTCATGAAACTTTGGCAGAAACGCATTACTTCAGCATCCGTTTTCCCTTTAGGATCAAAATCGGATCCACCTTTACCACCACCCATAGGAAGAGTAGTAAGACTATTTTTGAATACTTGCTCAAATCCAAGGAATTTTAGAATGCTAAGATTTACACTTGGGTGAAAACGTAATCCACCTTTGTAAGGTCCAATTGCACTATTAAATTCTACACGGTAACCGCGGTTAACCATAACTTTTCCATTATCACGTACCCAAGGTACACGAAACAATATTGCTCTTTCCGGCTCAATGATCCTTTCCAGGATATTTGCTTCAACATATTTTGGATTTGATTCATACACTTCCCATATTGTTTCTACAACCTCTTCTACTGCTTGCATAAACTCAGGCTGGTTTGGATTTTTGGCTTTAATGTCAGCTAAAAATTCTTGCATTGTCATAATACTGATCTCCTTATTTTTATTTTTTTATGAAACTATATTTTACAGCGTCAACAAACTTAAAAAACAATTCTATATGTCAAGTGTTTATATTGGTTTATAAAATTTACACTACTTTGAAACTTTCGAGATAACTGCAATTCCCTTTTTCCCATCGATTTGAATATTAATTGATTTTTCTAATTCTACATGAACTGCATATTTTCCATTATGATTTACAGGTAAAGATTTAAGCCAATCCCAATCAATAAAGTCTGAATCTGATGAATGAGAGACAGTAAAATATCCCACGTTCATGGCGACCAAATTATGAAAGAAGTGACTTCCCTGAGAAGCTTCGACCGTAAAATTTTCCTGACTTGCTTCAACAATAATTTTTGCTTTATTGATCTGTGCCCAACGTACAGGAACCCCAAGAAATCTATCACTTGTTCCCCACCTTCCGGGTCCTAAAAGAACATATTCTCTATCATTTTTTTCAAAGTAATTATTTAGCTTTTCTATCTCTTCTGCAATTTTAAGAGTTTGTGTGTTTTCAAATTTTTCGGGGTCAATGAACACAATATCTCTAATGTTTTTTATCTCTCCGTTACCCATTGCTCTTGATGTAGATAACATCATCTCTTCCCGATTAACTTTATCTAATTTTATATTGATATTTTCTTTGTTCACAGAAAGAGGTCTGATCTGCAATAAATAGAATGTGGGTAAATTATTGTTTATGTCACCATCAAGATTTATGGCAAATTCAATTTCGACCGGTACACCGCTGGCAATTTCTCCTATTTCCAGAATTCGCATTAGAATATCCGAAAGAGGAAACTTATTATAGTAGATTACATTCCGATATGTAAGCATACGAGGACCACGAATGTAAGTTCCATCAAGAAATTGGAATCTTTCATAATCCCAGACTGATGTGATTTCTTTAAAAACACCTTCTTTGTGTGAAGTTCTGATCCTTCTCTTTGTTAAAAACTTATCTTCACTATTAACATCTTGTCCCTCATCAAGAGAAAGATCTATTGCATAAAAATCTCTCTGATTATTTTCTACAATTCCTATTGGCTCGAGTAAGTTAACTCTTGGATATTTAGGACAATAACGGAATGCCCTTTCTCCATCTACAACTGCTTTTCCTAATCCGGCTGCTAACGCAACTATACCATCCTCATGGAACATATCCTTCGGTGGATAGAAATTATATGATTGAGCTGCACCTGCAAAATGTGGGTAGAATAAATTTTCGACATCTTTTGATCCTACAACCTCCTGGATAATTATTGCCATTTTTTCTTCTTCGATCTTATAATTTATGCTCTCAATATATTTACGTGCACTTTCTAAATATGGTGAAGCCAATACCAGCTTTATTGCATCACAAAGCTGCTTTAACCTAACTTCATCATCTGGGTTATTATTGGGAAGCATAAAGGTTTTATAAATTCCAGCAAAAGGTTGAGATTGAGAATCTTCCAACAAACCTGAAGACCTGACCGCCAAAGGGACTTTCACATTTTGTATTAGTATCTTTAACTTTGAAACCAAAACCGAAGTTAACTTCCCTTTAATAAAGAATTCGTTAATTTCATCATCATTTTTTTTGCTTACTTTGTTAGACACTACATTATTTGATTCAATAAAAACATCAAATTCATTCGTACCTATAATTGCAGTTTTTGGTAATTTCACATTAACATTTTCAAATTCTTTACCAAGATCCATGGTCACAAGAAGAGCATTCAGAAAAGCTAAACCTCTTCCCTTTCCACCTAATGAACCATTTGCAAGCTGAATTATCTTATCTTCTTCAGTAAAGATTGTAGGATTGAACTCTATTACTTTTCCACGATTTTGCTGTAGCCTTACATTCCTGATCGTAGTTAATAAATATTGCCGAATCTCTTCGGTAGAGCCAAATTCATCAGCAGTTATATCCTTAAGAATTTTTGCAATTCCTATCTCGCTGTGAGCCATCAACCAAGCTGAAAATTGATTTTTTTTAATATGATATACTATTGATTCTTCCGGAATTTTCTCCAAGGTTTTTTCTAAATGATATAATGTTCTTGCTCTGGCTATCTCATTACCCATTGCATCCCGAAAGACAAATTCACCAAATCCCAAATTACTTTTAATAAATTCCTTAAGATCATGAAATAAAGAACTTGAATATTTATACAAAAATTCTGCCTTGATCTTTTTTGCTTCGTGAACATTGTTTTCATCTGCAGATTGAAGCATCATAGGCATTACCGGATTCTCTTTTCTGATTCTCTGCATCAGTTTTATTCCACCATGAATATCAAATTTACCATCAACTTTTAAATTTGCATTTGAAATAACACTAAGAATATTATCTTTAAATTTATTATAAATTGTAATAGCATCTTCATAATTATGAGCCATCATAATCTTTGGACGCGCGCGCATTTTTAATCTTTTATTAATAACATCAACTTCAGTATCGAACAATTCCTGAGTTAATTGCATTTTTACAGAATAGATGAGTGGTAGAAAAGTTGAATAATAATCGATTGAACTTTCGATAAAAAGAATTATCCGAATATCACCCACTATCGTATCATTCTCAACATTCAATAAGTCTTCCATCAATTTGATCATTGCAACAAATAACTTTGAATCTCCATTCCAGATAAAAACTTCGTTGAATGGCAGCAATATTTCCGGTTTTTGTTCAATGAGTTCAATATAAGATTTTTTATTCAGCAATAGAAGAATGGGCATGTCTACATCATAATTTCTGATTTTTTTACTCAACATACCCGGAGTTTCCACTCCTACACGCATCATAATAATAACTGCATCATACTTCTTTTCTTCTAATACAGAATCGATATCATCCGTAAAAGATATTGTCGTTATGCGTGGAGCTATCATCAAATTCAGTTGTTTGTACTCACCATATATCTGTTCGGAAAGTCTGCTGTCCTGCTCTAAAACATAAGCATCAAAGATACTTGAGATCAGCAGGATTTCCTTGATCTCTTTTTGCATCAAATGATGAAAGATATCTTCACCGAATTTAAATTTATTGTAATATTTATTTAGTTCTTCTAATTTCACTATTACTCCACTTGAAGTTAATTTTTATGAATAAAGGAAATTCCGTTTCTTCCATCCATTTTTATCACGGTCGGATCGTCTGTTTGAATATGAATAAAATGCTCAGTCTTTTCTTCAAGCGGTTGTTTCTTTAACCACTCCCAATCTATGAAGTCAGTTTTAGAATTATAAGGAACGGTGAAGTATCCTGTATTCATTGAGATGAGATTGTGGAAAAAGTGTGTTCCCTGTGAAGCATCTACAATAAAATCTTTCATTCCAGTCTCAACGATTATTTTAGCTTTATTTATCTCGTGCCACTGCACTGGAATTCCTAAGAACTTATCGCGTGATCCCCATCTTCCAGGACCAATTAATATATATTGTCGATTCAGATCTTTCATTTTTTGGTTAAGATAGGCAATTTCCTGCTGCATTTCAATTGTTTTAAGTCTATCAAATTTATCAGGATCAATAAATATGATATCATTAATATTGGAAATCACTCCATTCCCCATTCCGCTGGTTGTATAAAGAAACAGCTGTTTCATATCAAGATTATCTGATTCGATGTAGATATCATCTGTATTTATTGTTAATGGCCTTATCTGCAGTACATAGAAAGTAGGTTTAATCTCATTTCTCAAATCTTTTTTAAGGTTAACTGCAAATTCTATTTCAATAGGAACACCCATTGCATTTTCTCCAATTTCAAGTATATCTTCACATATCTTAGCAAGTGGGAAATAATTATTTTTTACAATATCAGCAAATGTAACGATCTTTGGACCTTTTACATCAGAACCATCGACTAACCTGTCATTTTCAATGTCCCAGGTTGAAATAAGATGATCTAGTGTTTTATGCTTTACTACGTTCCTGATCTTTAATTTTGAAATTGCTCCCTTTTCATAATCAGTAACACAAAATTCCTGATTTGTTACATCAATTGCATACAGTTCTCTTTGTGATTCACCTAATAGCTCATCTTCAGATAAAAGTTCCATCTTAGGATATTTCGGAGAAAATCGGAATGTTCTGTCACCTTCTACTATTGCTTTTCCCAATCCGGCTGCCAGTGATACAATTCCATCGCTGTTCTTTAAATATGAAGTAGGATAAAAATTGTATGATTGACCCACACCGGAGAAATGCGGATAATAATATCCATCGAATTGATCACCAACACATTCCTGAATGATCACAGCCATTTTTTCTTCTTCAAGTTTATAATTGATGCTTTCCAGATAATTCCTTGCTGATTTTAAAAACACAGATGCAAAGACTAATTTAATTGCATTTCCCATTTGTGTTAGACGGATATTGTTATCTTCATTATTATTGGGGAGCATAAATGTATCATAAATTCCAGCAAATGGTTGTGATTGTGAATCTTCTAATAGTCCGGATGAACGAACAGCAATAGGATAATCTACTTTCTCTGTAAATTCTATAAGAATTTCATTTAACTCAGAAGATAGTTTACCTTTAACAAAAAACTTTTTTATCTCCAGATCACTTTTCTCAACCAACCATGAGCCAATTTTATTCTTTTCCATGAATCGGTCATATTCACTGGTTCCAATAATAAATGTTTTGGGAATTCTTATACTCACATCTTTAAATTTTTGTTCAATATCCATCGAAACAAAAAAGGAATTCAAAAATGCCAGCCCTCGTCCTTTACCACCAAAAGAGCCTTCAGCAAGCCTGATTATCCCCTCTTCAATATTTAATGAGTTTTTATCAAATTGAAGGATTTTCCCTCGTGTTCTTACATGCTTAACTTCTTTAAAAATATCAATTAAGGTCTTCCTGAAATTTCTGATCTCATTAAAATCTTCAACATTAATTGTTTTCAATCGTT
>DAOUTP010000366.1 GCA_030626645.1 Candidatus Cloacimonadota bacterium | reverse complement strand
TATCGCAGTGGGATATTGAGAACGGTTGATACCGGCAAGATCAGCACCAGTATAAGAACACCATTTACATAAAAAACTAATTATTTTTGGTGTGTAGTCTTTTTTCATTTTATTCTCCCAGCTCTGAACTCACCCCTGCTGTCCCCTCTCTTTACCACTTCGTTCAAATAGAGGGTAACATAGAAGCCGTTGAAAGATTTTGGTTTCTTTCTAATCCTTCGTTATTCATAATTCCGTGTTGGATATTGGAAATTCTCATTTTAATTTCATTCTCCCAATTCAGGAAATTCTTCTTCTTTATAGATCATTACAGGAATCTCTTCATCTACTCTTCTTCCTGCAACAAAATCGAACATATCGGCAGTTTCTTCACCGGTTTTCTTAAAAACATCTGCAACAGGAATTGAAGCAGGACATACATCCGAGCACATTCCGCAACCAACGCAGGAAAAACTCATGTGAGAAAGCCTTCCCAGATGGAAGAACAATGTATCCGGAGGTAATCGAAGAGCTCCTTTTTCTTCTAATTCCTTCTCCATTATCGGTGTATTATAATCATAATTAAATGAATCGAAATCGCAAAGAGTACAATAGCAGATCGGGCAAACAGTATTACAGCCATGACAGCCGATACATTTTCCAAAAATATCTATCAAGCCATCCAGACCAGAATCTTTTGTGTCGATATTAGAAAACACTTCTTTCTTTTTTGCTGCTCTTTCTTTTAGAAGATCATCCAGAATTGTCGGATCGAATTCAGACTTTTCGGATTCTATTTCAAAGCCTTTCAATATTTTTTCTGCTTTCTCAGTATTCAAATAGATCTTACCGTTTTCTTCTCCAATAAGTGAAATGAAAATATCGGAATTCAAAGGAGCAATATGCTCACAAGAACGACATGCATTCCTAACATCTTCAGGAATTTTTGAATTCTTTACTGCATTCCAGTATCCATCCAGTTTATTTTTGATCTTGTCTTCTGCATTATCTTTTAAAGTGAAAACACCACCACAGCTATAAGTAATAAAAAGGAAATTATCCATCTGCCCCTGTTCACGTTTTACCAGTTCTACAAAAGCTCTGAATTCGCAGGGACGCACAACAGCTGCAACTGGTTTTTTCATTGGAGTGAATCTACCCAAAAGCTGTCCCGCATTTGCAGGCATAACAGGATGTAAAGGTGCAATTTCATTTAATTTGTTTACGTCTGAAATCAATCCATAATCTACAGAACCTTTCTTATTTACTTTTCGTAGAGAGAAAACTGCACTCACTTTTTTTGATTCCAATAAATATTTCAGGAGATCGTTCAAGGACTGTTCAACAGGATTATTAGTCTTCAATATTTTACTCATGACCACCCTCCTGAACTTCCGCACTTTTCACTAATTCTCCAAGCTCTCCAAGCTCATCAAGCCTATATTCTTTCATAGGAAGAGCATCTCCTGCACTGGCTCCAGCAGAGTACTCAAATGTCTTTTGCGTTTGGCTTGCAACATAACTGAAGATCTTAGCTACTGGAATATTCACAGGGCAGGCATCAGAACAAAGTCCGCAACTCACACAAGAAAGACTCATGTGAGCCATTCTTCCTGTATGGAACATAATACGATCAAGAGGTAACGATACTGCTCCTCTATCTTCAGCACGCATCATAACAATATCCGAATTCGGTTTCGCTACTGAAGAATCGAAATAACACTGACGGCAATAACAGATCGGACAGGAACTGCTGCAATTATGGCAACCGATACAATTTGCAAAAGTCTCAGTAAGGTTTTTAAATCCCTCGACCATTCCCTTTAATATCTCAAATGTTTCTGCTTTATTTTTTAATTTGATCTTCTTTTGTATTTCAATATAT
>DAOUTP010000256.1 GCA_030626645.1 Candidatus Cloacimonadota bacterium | reverse complement strand
CAGTAAATCCCACCACCATCTCCAAAAACCCAATTAGCAGAATTATCTGTAATTGTTACATTCTTTATACTTGGGCTAGACCATGAACAATAAATTCCACCACCATTAGTCATAGCAGAATTATCTGTAATTGTTACATTCTCTATGCTTGGATTGGAATCACTGCAGTAAATCCCACCGCCATTTGCAGAATAACCATTTGTAATTATAAAACCGCATAGAACTGCAGTAGAATTCTCGCTGTTTTCAAATGTTACTACACTACCACTGCTATTACCATCGATAATTGTTGAGGAGATATAAGCTTCATCCTGGGTGGTTAAAAATAAAGAACCAATTGTGATAAGTTTTCCGTTGTAGTTAATATTCTCAACATATGTTCCAGGCTGTACAAGAACAGTATCTGTGTTTGCAGATGCATCGATTCCTGCTTGTATTGTAGGTTGGTCTGCCGGTACATTAATAATAGTAGAATACAAAGATGAAGACAAAAGAATAATAGTAAAAATTAAAAATAAGATTTTCTTAAAACTAAACATTGTTCCCTCCTAATTTTTTGTAAATTAATTTAAAATTTTGAATACTTTTACAATAAGAAGTTTTAATTGTATCTTTGTCAAATTGTTTTTATTTCTCTCGTTCCTTTTCCCTCGAATGGGAACGGAATATGTTTGTATAATAGAGTGTTTTAGCTTTGCTGGAATATATCGAAGGATAATGAAGTAATTTGATTTCCCTTGCCTCTTCGTTAAGAGTAACAGCAAGCCCCGTGGAATCCTGTGAAACAGGTGTGCGAAGCACAATTCCACAAGGGCAAGTAGACTCCTCAGAGTGACGGAAAAGATGTCGTCATCCTGACGAGTCTTTCACGTTGCTCTCTTAAGGAAGGATCTCGCTCTTTTACAAGAAGTAAAGCTGAAAGTTCAATTCTTAATCCGAGTCGAGTTAATTAATTATATTTCACCTTTTCTTTTGACACAAATAAGTCATATTTTTTTTTCAATAAAAGAAATGAGGTTTAAAATGAAAAAAATTATATTAATTATTAATTTGTTAATTATTAACTATCTTCTATTCGCACAAATCCCACAGGGTTATTATGACGGCACGGAAGGATTGACCGGTGATGATCTTAAATCAGCCCTAAACGATATAATTGATGGTCATACTGAATTGAGTTATGCTAATGTCTGGAATGCGTTGCGTGATACCGATGAAGACCCTGAAAATACGAATAATGTGATCTTGCTTTATACTGGTTGGTCAGTTTCAAATTCCGGTTATCCTATTTGGAATCGTGAGCACACATGGGCTAAATCACATGGAGATTTTGGAGAGACTCCGCCTTGTGGAACCGATGTCCATCATCTGCGTCCTACAGATCTTCAAGTGAATAATGATCGGGGAAATCTGGATTTCGATTACAGTGATATTCCCTATCCAACTATTCCAGGATGTTTTTATGATGGAGATTCATGGGAACCACGAGATGAAGTTAAGGGTGATGTAGCACGAATGATATTTTACATGGCAACCCGTTATGAAGGAGAGAATGGTGAACTTGATCTGGTAGTTGTGGATGAAGTTAATACATCTCCCAATCCCGAGCATGGCAAGCTTTCGGCACTTTTAGAATGGAACACTCTTGATCCTCCCAGTGTATTTGAAGAGACGCGTAACGACCGAATTTATGATAACTGGCAGGGAAATCGAAATCCATTTGTAGATCATCCGGAATTTGCCGATTACATTTGGGGAAGTGGTCAACCTGAGATCATTGCAGATTTTTATGCAGACATTATAGTTGGTAATCCTCCACTTTTTGTGCAGTTTACAGATACTTCAATTGGTGAAAATATTATTACATGGAGTTGGGATCTAGATGGAGATGGAAGTGAAGACTCAACTTTACAGGATCCTTCCTTTGTTTATGATGAAGTAGGTTTTTATACTGTTTCTCTAACTGTAGAAGATGATATGGGAAGCACAGATGCCGAAACAAAAGTTGATTATATTCATGTAACTTCAACAAGTGTACCTATTGAGATTTTCAGTGAGAGCTTTGAAAGTACTATTCCCGAATGGTCTATAATTAGTCTTGCCAGTAACCATGATTGGGAACGTTCTGATGATACTACAAATTATACTCATCCTTCCACGGTTCCGGATGGAGAATGGTATATGTATGCCAATAATTATGGCGCAGATGAGCCTGCAAATGACTGGCTTATCTCCCCCGCTATCGATCTTACCCAATTTGATGATCCCTATTTTCATTTTGAAGCATGGACAAAATTTTCTGACACTGTTGCAGGTTTGGAAGTGTTCGTTTCATCCAATTTTACAGGAGATCCAACAACTGCTGACTGGACTTTGGTAACTGCCGATCTTCCATCACTTAATAGCGATGTATGGCAGAACTCCGGGGATATTGATCTTAGCGATTTTACTGATGATGAAGTAAATTTAGCATTTCAATATACTTCAACCGGAACAGGAACCAATAATACCACAGCCTGGGCAATAGATGATCTAATGGTGATGGGGTTTGAACCTTCATCTGCAGAAGAAATTTACAATATTCCAAATTACGCTCTTCAAAATTATCCGAATCCATTCTCAAAAAATAGTAACGGCACTCAAATAAACTTTAATATTCCGCAAAATTCCCAAAATGTTCATATTCAAATCTATAATATTAAAGGACAGAAGGTAAAGCAATTAGAAATTAGAAATTTGAAATTAGGAATTAATGAAATTATTTGGGATGGAACTGATATGAAAAATTCAAAAGTGAGATCCGGGATATATTTGATAAATTTAAAGATAGACAATAAAATTGCTACCACAAAGAAATGTTTG
>DAOUTP010000315.1 GCA_030626645.1 Candidatus Cloacimonadota bacterium | reverse complement strand
TCTTTTATTCATTTTCTCCTCCTTGTCTGTGAGGTAATTTATTTTTGCAATTAATTATGTCAACTCTTTTCTTAATTATATTAATTTATGTATTAACTTATTTAATTTTTCTACTTACTTATTGAATGTTTTTTTGAGATTTCTCTGGGAATGAAATGTATTGCTGATTAGCTTTGTGATTTATTTCGTAAAAGCAAGATGGGGGTTAAAACCCGTTTTACTTTATTGAAATTTATCCACGGCTTGAAAGCCGTGGCAATTCAAAAAGCCGTGGCAATTCAGAAAGCCGTGGCAATTCAGAAAGCCGTAGCAATTTATAAAACTGTGGCAATTTTAAAAAGCCGTGGCAATTCAGGAATTACTCTAAAACTTCAGTTGCAAGGAATTTGTAATGAAAGAACATTAATCATATATTATTTAGGTTCATTAATAACTAATTCAGCATAATAGCCGTCTTCTACTTTCTGCATCTTATATCCGCGACTTTTGAACATATGCTGCATAATGTGATTTGTTGCCATAACATTTGCATATATTTTTTGAATTCCTCTATCTTTGGCAATTTCGCTAATATAATCGGTAAATTTATTCCCAAGTCCCAGATTATGCCAAGGATCTGCTATAACAATTGCATATTCAGCGGTCTCATTATATTGATCTGCAATCAATCTGACAACACCAGCCATCTTTTTTCTGCCGTCATCTTCAACTACAGCAATAATGGCAATTTCACGATCATAATCAATTTGTGTATATCGAATAAGTTGTTCGTGAGAAATATCTTTAATCAGTTGGAAAAAGCGAAATCTCTGTGTACGCTCGGAGAAATTTGAGAACATCTCTTTTTCCATCAATTCATCTTCCGGTTTAATCGCTCTCAGGGTTACCTTCTGTCCGTTTTTCATTGTGTATTCGGTTGTATACTCAGATGGATAAGGTGAGATAACCATATGCTGACAGCATTTATCCTTAACATCTATTACTGTTTTATCCAACAAAACCTTTGCGTCTAAAACAACTCCTCCACGTTCATCAACTCCAAAAGGATTTATGTCAATTTCGAGAATTTGCGGGAAATCCATCAACAGATAAGCAAATTTATAAAGCAGGAATTGAATAGAAGTAATATCTGCACCCGGCATACCTCTATATCCTTTGATCAGTTTGTAGATTTTTGTATCTTCAATGATCCTCATTGCTAGAGCCATATTCAGCGGTGGTAAACCTATTGTAGTATCTTTAAAAACTTCAACTGCAACTCCACCCATTCCGAATACAATGGTGGGTCCGAAGATAGGATCTTTTTTACAACCGATAATCAATTCGTACTTTCTTTTCATCATCTGTTCAACGAAAACACCTCTAATGTCAGCATCGGGAGCTTTTTCTTTGGAAGATTTTAATATTCTGGAGTAGGCGACTTTAGCTTCCTCTTTATTTAGGATATTCAAGATCACACCACCAACATCCGTTTTATGTAGAATATCGGGAGAGGCGATCTTCATAACAAGAGGATAACCAAATTCTTCTGACATTGCAATTGCTTCTGCTTCTGTTTTGGCAAGCCCGTTCTTAATAACCGGAATTTGATAGTTTGCCAGCAGTTGTTTTGCTTCAAACTCCGTCATCACTGTTCTTTTATCATTTAAAACTTCTGCTATGAGTTTTTTGCTTTCATCTTTTTTAGGTTGAAATCCTTTTGGTATTTTTGAAGGAGTTTCATGCAGTATTTCTAAATTACGAGAATAGTTGTACATCAACATAAAACATTTAACAGCATTTTCAGGAGTTTGATAAACAGGAATATTGTTTGCCTCCAAAATTTTCTGTCCTTCCGCAATATCATCAGCACCCATCCAGGATGCCAGAACAGTTTTCTTACAGTTTTTAGAAATGGCAGCAATTTGCATCGCAATTTCTGTTGAATTGGTCATTGATTGAGGAGTTAGAATTACCAAAATCCCATCCACATTTCTATCTTTTGCGCAAAGTTCTACCGCTTTTGAATATTGTTCTGCTCCGGCATCTCCAAGTACATCAACTGGATTCCCTTTACTCCAATGAGCAGATAGATGATTATTCAATTCACTAATAGTTTCATCTGATAATTTTGCAAGCTTGCCACCTTTAGCAATCAAGGTGTCGGTTGCTATCACTCCCGGACCTCCAGCATTAGTCACTATTGCTAGTCTATTATTGGATGGTTTCGGTTGCATTGCCAAAGCTTGAGCAATGTTGAAAAGTTCTTCAATGGTATCAAC
>DAOUTP010000348.1 GCA_030626645.1 Candidatus Cloacimonadota bacterium | reverse complement strand
GGATAAAAGAACTTCTGGAACTTTGTGTCCCATAAATTCAGGTGGACGCGTATAATGAGGGCAGCCCAAAAAACCATCCTGATGTGAATCGGATAGTGCAGAATCTATACTTCCCAGCACATCATCCTGCAAACGTGCCACAGCATCGATCATTACCATCGCTGGGATCTCGCCACCGGAGAGTACATAATCTCCAATTGAGAGTTCGTCTGTAATTAAACTGTCACGAATACGTTGATCGATCTCTTTATAATGTCCGCAAACTATGATCATCTCATCAATCTGGCTGAATTTATTTACAGTTGATTGATCCAGTAATTTTCCTTGTGGGGTGAAGTAGATCACAGGGATATCCCGATCACCTTTGATCTTTGTGATAGCTTCATAAAGCGGTTCCGGTTTTATCACCATTCCTGAGCCGCCGCCGTATGGATAATCATCCACTTTGTGATGTTTATTAAAAGCAAAATCGCGAATATCTGTTAATTCCACAGATAATGCATTTTGTTTTATTGCTATCCCGACCATACTTTCCTTGAGGAAATTCTCGAACATTTGCGGGAAGAGAGTTAACACATCAATTTTCATATTTTCATCAATCCTTCGATGTCTTGAACTGTTATGTTGTTATCATTGATCTCAAGAATGAATTTATCCAATAATGGTATCATCAATTCCTGTTTATTATTCAATTCACAGACCAGAAGATCATAAACTGAATTATTCAATATTTCAACAACCTTTCCAATCATTTCAGATTTGAAGATAATTCTTTTTCCAACATGATCATCAATATCCAGTTCTATATTAAGATACTCAATTTCAATCTTTGGGAGCATGACTTTTACATTACCTTCATTTGCCGCAGATTGGGCAGTTTCACTGTCATCAAGTTTTATCCGGTAGTTATTAATTACTTCTTCTACCGTCACATATCTCACACTATTATTTTTAAAGACCAAAAAAATATTTCCCAGAAATTCCGGGTGGAAATTCTTACCGGCTTTGAATGGGATGAACCCATTCTCATCAACAAGTTTTCCCAGTTTACCTATCTTAACCAGGTCAGAAATTTGCATCTATTCTAAGATTTCTAAAACAGCTTTTTTCCCTTGTCTTGCAGATACAGCTGTCATTATTGTGCGTATTGCACTTGCTGTTCGGCCACGTTTCCCGATCACTTTTCCAATATCGCTTTTAGCAGAGCGAAGTTTGTAAGTGGTAGAATTTTCAGCTTCCACTTCTTCAACCTCGATAGCACTTGGATCGTCTACTAAAGCTTTTACAATGAATTCAATAAGATCTTTCATCACTATTTCTCTTCAGTATCCTTTTCTTTTGGAGTTTCTATTTCTTTAACTTCTACTACAGGTTCTTCTACAGTTTTTACAACTTCTGGTTCAGCAACAACTACAGGTTCTTCAGCTTTTATTACTTCAGGTTTAACTTCTTTTTTCACCGGTTTTGTTTCTTTCTTTTCAGCTTTTACTGCAGGTTTCTCTTCAGTTTTTTTGGTTGCTGGTTTAGCTTCTTTTTTCTTTTTCTTTACTACTGGCTTTTCTTCAGTTTCTTTTTTCACAGTTTTTTTCACAGTAGTTTTCTTTGCTGTAGTCTTTTTAACTTTTGTTTCTTTTTCTTTTCCTTCGTTTCCTTCGTTTCCTTCGATCTTCAAATTATGCCATTTCTCTAATACTCCGGCTTTGCGAAGTAAAGATCTTACAGTATCAGAAGGTTGTGCCCCTTTTTGTAACCATTGGATAGCTTTATCTGTATCCACTTTAAGTGTAAGCGGATCAGTTTTTGGATCGTAGTATCCTAGAGATTCAATATAAGCTCCATCTCTTTTTTTACGTGAATCTAATACTACAATTCTGTAAAAAGGTGTATCAATTTTTCCCATTCTTTTAAGCCTTAGCTTAACCATGTCGACTCCTTATTTCTTATTAGACTTTTTTTAATTACTAAAAAGGATTAACTTTTTTTTAGCCATTTATCGTCAAGCATTTT
>DAOUTP010000232.1 GCA_030626645.1 Candidatus Cloacimonadota bacterium | reverse complement strand
ATATTGCATTGACAAGGTTTTGCAGAATAGTTGTTTAGTTTATTATGAATAAGAAAAAAGAAATAATGAAGATCACACTTTGGGGATTAGTACTTAATGTATTTATTTCCATTATCAAGTTTATTCTTGGGTTTTTAGGGAACAGTCAGGCAGTTGTAGCAGATGCCGCTCATAGTTTTTCCGATACATCCACCGACTTGGTTATTTTACTCGGTGTAAAATACTGGACTGCTCCACCGGACAGCAGTCACCCCTACGGTCACCAGAAAATTGAATCGTTCATCACAATTGTTATTGGTTTAATTTTGCTGTCTGCAGCCGGTGGTATCGGTTATAATGCTATTGCAACCATAAATCATGATCATATTGAACAGATAAGATTATTTACGATCATCGGTCCTATAATTTCAATAATTTTTAAGGAATTGCTATTCCATAAAACTTATAAGATCGGAGTAAAAACAAATTCATCTTCTGTTAAGGCAAATGCCAGGCATCATCGTACGGATGCATTTTCTTCAATACCAGTATTATTGGCAGTTGTAGCATCCATCATAAATCCTAAACTAATAATTCTCGATCATATCGGAGCTATAATCGTGGCTGCTTTCATAATCAAATTGGCAGTTGGAATTATTTATAAGAATATCAATGAATTGTTAGATACCGGCATTACAGATGAAGAGTACCGGCATATTGCTAAGGTGATCTCTAAAATTGAATGTGTAAAAGGATTTCACAAGGTTAGAAGCCGGAAACTAGGCAGTTCAATTTACCTGGATCTGCATCTGGAAGTTGATGGTGATCTCTCAGTTACAAAAGGACATGATATCACGGAAGATGTGCAAAAAGCACTCATCAGCAGTAATCCAAAGATAATAGATGTAATGGTTCATTTGGAACCGGAAGAGTAGATTTCCGGAGCAAACCCTTCTGAAGGTTGTGAAACTTACTGTTTATCTCGACCTTCCGAAGGTTAAATAGAAATCGATAAAGAAGTTCTGGGAAAAAATAATATCTAACTCACCCCCCAACCCCCTCTCTTAAACAAAATAGAGGGGGAGTTAAGGAAATTTTACATGCTACGGCTTGACAGGCAGAGTGACTGGGGAAAATTTAAAACTCCAACCTGATCACAACCGGTCGATGATCGGTAATATATTTATAGCGCGAGTCTTCTCCACCTTCCATAAATTTATCTATAGTTATCACTTTTGCAAAGGAACCTGAATTTTCGAATTCATCATAGAGTTCGTTAGAGATGAGAATGTGATCGATATGTCCACGATATTTCCAGTATGGATAACTCCAGTTAGCTGTGCTGTCTGCAGCAATGAGCCAATCTGCAAAATAGTAATTCTGTTTATCATCCAAAAATACATTGAAAGAATTTTCTTCTACTGCATCGGTAAGTTGATCGTTCAGATCACCCAATAATATTACATTTTCTTCTGGCAGGAATTTTTCAATATATTCATCCAGCAATTTGCAGGCTTCTTTTCTGCGTATAACGTTCTTCTCACCCGGCATGGCTTTTAAGTGATTATTTATGACAAATAATTTTTGGTTCTTGTAAGAAAATTCCAGTATCAGTGGTTTTCGGGGAAATGGTTTATGATATATTTCATCATCGGGATAGATCTGGTAAATACTATCCACATTTATCACACTTGATTTATAGAGGTATGCCAGGTTCATCTCCCATTCATTTGTATTTGCTCGAAAACCATTCCATTCATTTTCAGGGTTTTGTTTCTGTAAATTATTTAACAGCACTACAAAGGCAGAATCACTCTCGATCTCCTGCAACCCGATCACATCAGCATCTATAGCTGATATTATAACCGCTGCATAATCAACTGTAAATTCGCTTTTAGGAAAATTCTGGATATTCCAGGTCATTACCTCTAAAGTTTGTTCTTTTCCAATCGTTAATTTTTCGTATTCAATTTTTGGAAGCTCTTCTGCCCAGAGGCTGATAGTAAGCAAAATGCATATTGCAACAATAATTTTTTTCATATTTTCTCCTAATCTATTTCATTAATATCATCTTTTTCACAGGTGAATTTTCTATATCCAATTTATAAAAGTATATCCCGCTGGACACCGGTTGATCATTTGAATCAGTGCCGTTCCAAATTACTTCCCTCGCTCCTGAATCCCCGTTTGGGAACGCATTCAATTTTTTCACCTTTTGCCCCTTAAGATTATATATTTCAATTAGTTCGCTTTGTTGGTTTTGTTCGATGCTAAATTCTATCGTTGTAGATGGGTTAAAAGGATTGGGATAATTTGTTAGATATATTTTCGGAGTGGGCAGAGCATTTTCAACCGCATTAACCGCCAACATCAGATCAATCGAATTATACATATTCAGTCTTCCGCCGGAAACTGTTACACCATCCAAAGATGGTAGAATATCAACACATTCCAGGATATATTGTTTTATCTCCAGACACTTTAGCGCAAGACTATCTTTGTATTCCAATAAGAATTCTTCTGTTGCAGCAGAAAACATCATCGCCACAGCTCCCGCCACATGAGGACTTGCCATCGATGTACCCGATTTATAAGAGTATTCATTATTATAATTAGTTGAATACACAAGAGTGCCCGGAGCTCCCAGATCGATCGTTTCCAATCCATACGCAGCCGAACTGGCTTTTACATCATATTTCGTTGTATTCGTTACTGTGATCAGATAATCGCTCTCACACGCTGTAGGCATATCACCTACTTCATCCACATTAACATTTATATTCATTGTTGCTGCTGCACTTAAAACCCCTACTACACCTAAAGAATCATAGATTGCACTCCACAAAGGATAGTTGACAGGGTTGCCATAATTCACCCCGAAAGAGGCATTGGTAGAGATAACAAAAGCTCCAAATTCACCGTCTGTTTCGTTGTAAAGTTGACGCATTTCCAGTACATAACCATAAGCCTCCACAACTACTGATTCCACACTGGAAGAACCTGCAACCGGCATGATCTTAGCATTCCAATTTACACCAGTAACTCCAAGGGCGTTATTCCCAATAGCACCGGCGATTCCAGAAACATGTGTTCCATGACTATCTGTAGGCACATTACCTGTGTGATTGTAAGCATTCCAACCATCGTAATCATCCACATACCCATTATCATCATCATCAATT
>DAOUTP010000363.1 GCA_030626645.1 Candidatus Cloacimonadota bacterium | reverse complement strand
GGTGGGCAATTGCCCACCGCTTGTACCATTTTAGTTTCTTTGGTGGGCAATTGCCCACCTTACATTTTCACTGCTATCGTTGCCGGACTTTTTCTTCCCACTACCGGACCATCCATTACTTTGAATCCAGCCGAGGTCATATTTTTTCTGATTTGCTTAGCACAACTGTAAGTACTCAGCTTTGCTCCATTTTTCATTTTATTGTATATTTTTTGGAAGATATCCTCACTCCACATTTCAGGTTGCTTCTTAGGAGAAAATGGATCAAAGAAAACTCTATCAAATATATTTTCGGGAAGCTCATCAACTTTTTGTAAAGCGTCTCCCAATAAGATTTGAATTCTATTGTTATTATTGTCGGTAACATCAAGATTTTCTGCAATATTCCTAAAAGGAGCAAATTCGGTTTTTAATATTTCAGGAATTTCAATATCTTTCATCGCTTCAATTATTTTTATATCATTTTCTAAACCGATTATTTGTAGATTTGCGTGATCCTTGCAAGCAGCGATAGAATTATATCCAAGTCCAAAACAGAAATCGAGGATATGCATCCCATTTTCTATTCCAAGCGCATTCACATGTTTTTCAAATGCTTCTTCGACAGCACCGGAAACAGTGTGATAATGTTCACCTGCAACTTCGCTAAAAATGGTGAATGAACCATCTTTTGTTTTTACTAATTTCATAATTCTTTTTAATAGTTGTCATCCTGAGTTTGACTTCGCCAAGTATCGAAGGATAGTAAATGATTAATAATTCTGTTCACTTCGATACCTCACTTCATTCGTACTCAGTGTGACATTACTACTAATCTCTTTCCAAAATTTTTTGATAAGCTTGATATATCTCATCATTAAAACATACAAATATAACTTTCTTGATCGCGGGATATTCTTTCATATATTTTAGAACTTCTGTAATAGCAATTCTGGCAGCTCTTTCTATCGGAAATCTGTAAACACCACAACTGATCGCGGAAAATGCAATTGATTTGATCCCGTTATGTCTGGCGATTTCTAATGAATTTTTATAACAGCTAATTAATAGATCATCCTCTTTTGTTTTTCCACCATGCCAAACAGGACCAACAGCATGGATCACATATTTTGCAGGGAGGTTATAACCTTTTGTGATCTTGGCTTTTCCGGTTGCGCAGCCTCCCAGTTTTCTGCATTCTCTCAAGAGTTCATCACCGGCTGCGTCGTGTATGGCTCCGTCTACACCGCCACCACCAAGAAGAGTAGTATTAGCAGCATTTACGATAGCTCCAACTTTAATTTTTGTGATATCACCTTTAATAACTTGCATATGATCCATTATATTATGCTCCATCACCTCAAGTATTTGAATTGTATTTAGCCCTAGTCTTGTTATCCGGTATTTTTGATAAGAGCTTCCTGGTTTGTTTGGGAATTTATATGCAATTAAATTGTGCTCTTTTAGTAGGCTTATTGCACGTTTAAAGTTTCCGGATTTTCCTCTTCTTCCAAGTTTTTCAGTTATCTCTTTGGTGGATACTTCCTGATGTGAACAAGTTTGTAATATTTGATAATGTAGCTCTGTAAGATTCATCGGGTCCCAATTTGAACCGTCTGGAGTAATAGGCAAATTGAGCTGATCTAAATTAAGTGTTTTTACTTTGGAAAGCGGTCCTCTCATTTTCCTGTATCTATTAATTAAATTATTAGTTGAAACATCGTGGGAAGTTATTGGTTTCGAAGAGTTCAGTTCTGGTAGAATTTTTTTAGCAAGCTTCTTCCCTAGTTCTACACCCCATTGATCAAAACTGAAAATATTCCAAATAACACCTTGTGTAAATATTTTGTGTTCATACATTGCGATGAGAATTCCCAGAGTTTTGGGTGTT
>DAOUTP010000336.1 GCA_030626645.1 Candidatus Cloacimonadota bacterium | reverse complement strand
TCTGTTATATATAGATTCATAGACACGGATCTCACCAATTTCATTTATTGAGTTCTCATAATCACCGCTAAGGTTCACTGTTTGCCTTGCTTGAACACTATCAGGAATTCCCTCAATGCTTCCAATTGTTAAGGGTGGAAGGACATTAAGAATGGGATCACCCAAAATATTAAAAACATGGCTATTATAAAGTCCAGCATTTGAATATAATTTTGCATCTCGTAAGGCATTTCCAATATCCATTCGCTCTTCAATGATATTTTTTAAAACATATTTCATTAATTGTGTATTATCTCCACCACCGCATGAAGCAGTTGCAGCAATGGATGCAATTGAACCGCCACTATCGTGGAAAAGAAATTTTTCTGCGATGCAATCGATTTCAGTTTTATCGAAATTTCCAACCTCACAGGATGCAGCCAGGAATAGTGGTAAATGTTCCAGATTATCCAGCAGATCCATATGCAGCGATGCTCTGAAATATTCTTCATCACCCATAACATCTTCATTACCATGCCCGATGAAATACCAGATCAATTTCCCTTGGTTAACCTTCTCCATCTGAGCCATACGTGCTTCCGGCTTGTTCTGATATTCATCAAAGCTATATTCTATTCCCAGAACTTTATTCATAATAATTGTATCTTCGATGAAATCCTCAGCTTCCTGAGCACGAGCCGTATGATTCAAGCCGCTACCATAACTTAAACCTTCCAATGTACCACCTTTATGTTCATCATCTGCCATTATCAATACTTCATTCCGCCAGAAACCCGGAGTTGGATTTTGAATATAATCCTCAATCCTCTGTAAATAGTGTTCCATCATATCATCGTTCTTAGCCGGAATTCTGCCAATAATTAATTCAGGTCTATAATCATCATCGAAGTCAACAAATTCATCATCACTGGAAAATGCACTTGTAGCCATTGCAACTATAATCTTGTTTTTTTCATTTTGCGGATTCCAATTTTCGATACCGGATCCCATCAAAATTACATATTGCATTTCAGGATGCCCCGGATACTCTGGTGAACCATCACCATAAAATTCAAGTTCAAGATAATCTTTTACAGCTTGCTGATCAGGATTGCTGCCGCCAAATTCATGAAATATATCAGACTGACTTTTAATTATAAAGTTCATCTCGGGATGAAGCAGTGCAAAATCCTCTGAATGAGTTTCAAAGACATTAGTTTGGCTTGATGTAATGGAATCCGGGTAAATTATTATGCCATCAACATCTTCACGATAACTTCGGTCATTCGAAATATTTTTCATTTGGAAATTTACAATAGAATTGTAGTATGATAAATTTGGATCATTCTCTAATCGTATTGGATCTCCCTGGAAATCACCACCAAAAGTTATCCAATAAACTCTTTCATTTTGATAATATATTTCAGTGTTGGGAATTTGTTCACGTTCAAATAGAAGCTTATCACCAGCATCAAAAGAGCCATCATCACCCGTATCTGTATAAATTGGAATTTCCAGAAGTTCAAATTCTGTTTTGTTATTTATTTGTTTCTTTGCCATTGTTAACATCCTGATCTGAGATGGCTGACAGAAATCAGGTAACGTTTTCAGATCTTCATGATCTACTTCAAACCATCCAATTCGATCTGTTTTGAAACTATACCAGAAATCAGAACTTCCGAATGGCATTTTTGTAGATGTTATTTTGCTTATTTCTTTCCAATTCTTAGCATGATCATAATTTACAATTAATTTTGAAACTGAGATCTCATTTTTTTCTTCGATATAATGTCTATATTTAATATTCCCATTAATCCGGATTTCGAAACTAATATTTCTACATATAGTAATTTCATTTGTGAGCTGATCATAAGTTACAGGGTAGAATCTCACCGGTATGATATTGTTAAATCGGTATTTTGCTCTTTCCATAACCTGAATAAACTTATTTTCCTGCGCATCATACAAAGCTTGATCAATTTCATAAATGTAATCAAATGTCTTGCCTGAAGACATAATTCGAGGCACTGGAGACAATTGATTCTCTAATTTTATGGTTTCCTTTTCTATTGATGTAATTACTACTTCAAT
>DAOUTP010000112.1 GCA_030626645.1 Candidatus Cloacimonadota bacterium | reverse complement strand
TGTAATTATGGGAATAATAAATACAACGAAAGAAGAAAATATACGTAATGAAGGCGCAATATTAACTTGAACTTTATCACCGATCTTTAACTTCAGATCAGTTTTTATTTTATGAAGGATGATTTTATTATTGGAATTACATATTCCACTTACAGCACATCCCTCACAGGAACCTGTTCTTTCTATTTCTACTTGAACAATATTTTCTTCTATTTTTCTAACAATTGCAATATCTTCATGATTGTCCATTTCTTATTTCTCTTTCATTTTATTTATAATATCAGTTGTGGATTTACCCTCAACATATGAGAGACTTTT
Source organism: Candidatus Cloacimonadota bacterium (assembly GCA_030626645.1). Classification (GTDB taxonomy): domain Bacteria; phylum Cloacimonadota; class Cloacimonadia; order Cloacimonadales; family TCS61; genus Tenebribacter. The sequence continues at coordinate 5,980 of DAOUTP010000112.1, read as the reverse complement.
AACCACTCCATTATATGCGCTGACAATATCTGAACCGACTATTTCTTCAGGTTTCCAATCACCACCCTTTACAAGAATATTAGGCTTAATGTGATTGATTAACATGTATGGCGTATCTTCTTTAAATATAACAATATAAGAAATAGTGCACAGTGCAGATAAAACTGTTGCTCGTTCTATTTCATTATTGATCGGACGGTCATTTCCTTTTAGTCTCTTTACAGAGGAATCACTATTTAAACCGAGGATAAGAATGTCTCCTAATTCTTTAGCTTCAGCCAAGTATTGAACATGACCTGAATGGAGTATATCGAAACAGCCATTGGTAAAAACAATCTTCTTATTCTGGTTCTTGAGTTCCTTAATAATGTTTGTGATTTCTTTTAATGTTTTTAATTTATTTTTCATTTTACCGGATAACTCCCATTAAAGCATGCGTAACAATAACTTTCAGGTTTTTTTACAGCTTCTTCCAATTGTTCAATAGAAAGATATTTTAGAGAATCTGCACCGATATATTTCCTGATTTCATCTACAGATTTACTATTAGCAATCAATTCTTCCCTCGTTGGAGTATCGATGCCATAATAACATGAATTCTTTACTGCCGGTGATCCAATACGAAGGTGGATCTCTTTTGCACCAGCTTTACGCACAAGTTTAGTTATTTTACGAAGTGTGGTTCCCCGCACAATGGAATCATCAATAAGTGTAACAACTTTACCTTGAAAGAAATTTGGCAGTGGATTGAATTTCTGATAAACACTTTCATCCCGTATTGTCTGTTCCGGTTTAATGAAAGTTCTTCCTACATAATGATTTCGGATCAAACCCATTTCGTATGGCTTGTTCTTATATTTTGCATAACCTAGTGCTATAAAGTTCGAGGAATCGGGAACCGGTACAACTACATCAGGATCAACATCATCATCTTTTGCAATTATTGCTCCGATCTTTTCTCTTACTTCAAAAACATTTTCTTCGAATATTACACTATCGGGTCTTGAGAAGTAGATATGCTCGAAAATACAATGTTTATCAGTCTTTGTAACACGGTAATTATTCGGATCATTTTCGATATTATCAATTCCATCATTATTAACAACGATTATTTCTGCCGGATTGACCTCTTTTATCCAATCCATATATAAAATATCCAATGCGCAACTTTCTGATGCAACAACAACAGCACCATCTTTTGTTTTACCATAACTCATGGGTCGTAATCCATAAGCATCCCGGAAAAGATACATTTCCTTTTTTGTTGCAAGTACAGTAGAAAAAGCACCTTTTACATTTTTCATCAATTCTATTATTGCATTGGTAACGGTATAGTTTTCACGTTCAACATGATAAACAATATATTTAAGAATGAGTTCTCCATCATTTCCGCTGGCAAAATAAACACCTTTCGTTTCTAGCCAGCCCCTGATCTCACGGTAGTTAATGATGTCGCCATTGCTCGATAATGCATAAGATGGACCTGAAAGAGTTTCGACAATATGAGGTTGGGAATTGTGAACTGCAGAAGTTCCGCGGGTTGGATAACGAACATGCCCGATAGCAATATTGCCTTCCAGATTTTTGATTTTCTCAGGTGTGAAAACATCTTTAACTAATCCCATTTTTTTTCGAAGCTTGATGGTTGTTCCATTATTCACTGCCATTCCGCAGCTTTCTTGGCCGCGATGTTGCTCAGCAAAAAGCCCTAAAGTCGCCATATTGGCTGCATTTTCACTTCCAAAAATACCAATAATTCCGCACATTTATTGCTCCAAATTATTTTTTCTTAAAACTGATTTTATTTTCATTTCCATTTATAAGACGCTGAATATTAGATTTGTGACGGATGATAATGAATAAAACGACAATAAATATGAAAATAAGGATTTCCAGTTCAGCAAATGAATTCCTAATATTTATTACTAATTCAGAAATAAACAGTGTAAGAGCTGCTAATATGGAGGCAAGAGAGACAAATTTACTTAGCCAAACTGTAACAATAAATACAAATAAAGCTATCGAAATGGGAATTGGAACAAGTGCTATGAATACACCTGCTGAAGTAGCTACTCCTTTACCACCTTTGAATTTCAGAAAGATAGTAAAGATATGACCCAAAATCGCAAACAATCCGGTTATTATTAAAATAAGATCGGAAGGCTGATGAATGATTAATCTGGCAATATTCACAGCCAAGAATCCTTTAGCTATATCCATTATCAGAGTGAATACACCAACTTTTGTGCCAAGGATACGTAAGGCATTTGTGGCTCCAGCGTTTCCGCTGCCAAAATTGCGTATATCAATTCCTTTTATAAGTTTACCCATGATATAACTTATAGGAATACTGCCCAGAATATATGCAACAAGAAAAGTTATTATGATATTCATACTACTTTTTCTCTACTTCTGAAAATTGTTTTTATTGTAGTTCCGCTGAATTTGAATTCATCACGTAGTTGATTGTTTAAATATCGCCTGTAGTGCGTGGTTATCAGTTTAGCATTATTACAGAAAAATACGAACGTTGGTGGTTGTGTTTTAACTTGTGAACAATAATATATCATTGAATGTTTTCCACTGGAGTGTGCGGGTGGGAATTTAGCTGTAACTTTTTGTAGGAATTTATTTAGTTGGCTTGTTGGAATACGTTTTTTACTCTCTTCATCTACCTCAAGCAGAAGTTCAAAAATCTTATGTGCACGCTGTCCTGTAAGTGCTGATATAAAGATAACAGGAGCGAATTCAACAAACTTCAACTCAGTCTTAATTTTTGCAATATATTTACCAATAGTAGAGTTATCTTTTTTAATGAGATCCCACTTATTAACTATTAATATTATTTCTTTATAATTTCTGGCAGCATAAGACGCAATTCGCTGATCCTGGGTTGATATGTCATCGTTAGCATCTAAAAGCAACAATACGATATCCGCCCGGTTAATACTCTCGATCGTACGCATTGTGCTGAAATATTCTACTCCGTATTTAATTCGTTTTTTTCTTCTTAATCCGGCTGTATCAATAAATGTAAATTTCTTATTTTTGTAATTCAAATTCATATCAATAGAGTCGCGTGTAGTGCCGGGAATATCAGTTACTATATTCCCTTCTGTACCGGATAAACGGTTAACTAACGATGATTTACCTACATTTGGTTTACCAACGATAGCAACTTTGATAACGTCTTCTTCTATAATATCTTTGGATGAAAGTGTATCGATGTTCTTAACAACTTCATCTAAAAAATTACCTGTATTCCTTCCGTGAATTGCAGCAATAGGGAAAGGATCTCCAAATCCAAGTTGTAAAAAATCATATATTTCGAGTTCATCTTTTTCATTATCAACTTTATTAGCCACAAGCAAAACTTTATCACGGTGAGGAGATAATATCTTGGCAACTTCCATATCAATGGCAGTTGTACCAGTTTTAGTATCAACAACGAACAAGATGAAATCAGCTTCTTCGATTGCTACTTCTGCCTGAAATTTTACAGCTTTATCTATACTGTTACTTGCTTTTGGAATGATTCCGCCAGTATCGACAACAACAAAGTTCTGACCACTCCATTCTGCTTCTTCGTACTTTCGATCTCGGGTTACCCCTTCTTCAAAATCTACTATAGCACTACGCTTACGGCAAATCCTATTAAATAGAGTCGATTTTCCTACATTGGGTCTGCCAACTATTGCAACAATGCTTTTTCTCATATATTATATTACCTTTTATTATCTCTAAATTTAGTGGTCAATCTTTGCTCTAAGCCGAATCTGTCAAATTAAATGATAATTCGAAGTTATATCCATAAAATTAAATCAATTATAAGTTGAAAGCCCTTGACACAATAGCTGATAATAAATTTTTCAACAGCAATAACAAAAAAAACAGGAGGCAATATGTTAAATAGGAACATCATCGAGAAAGTGATAGATAAAGCACTTTCAAATGGTGCTGATTTTGCTGATTTGTTCGTGGAGAGTACATTCAATTCATCAATTACATTCAACGACAGTAAAACAAAACAAAATATTGTTGGTAATGATTACGGTGCAGGGGTAAGAGTTTTTTACGGACACACAGCGATCTACGCCTATACAAATGATCTTAGTGAAAAAGCACTTTTAATGGCCGCTGAAGCAGTTAGCAAAGCTGTTAAAGGTGGGAACATAATTACTTCTATTGATCTAACAAAAAAAGAAATAGAGAATATTCACCCAATTGAAATTCCAAATAATACTATAGCCAAAAAGGATAAAATTGATTTTATTCGCAAAGTAAATGAAGCTTCACGTGGATATAGCGATCAGATAAGCCAGGTTGATATTCGATTTTTGGAAAAAAACCAGCATGTAATGATAGCCAATAGCGAAGGACTTCTTGTAGAAGATGACAGAAATTATTCAAGAGTTTATGTATCGTCTATTGCTTCCAACGGAACAGAAAAACAGGTTGGAGGAGAAGGTCCGGGTAGATTTGCCGGTTATGAATTTTTTAAAACAGTTGATCCTGTAGAACTTGGAAAAGAAACTGCGCGAGTTGCGGTAACAATGCTTAATGCAGATTATGCACCTAGTGGTAAGTTTCCGGTTCTTATAGATAACGGCTTTGGTGGAGTTATTTTTCACGAAGCATGCGGACATCCTCTGGAAACAACTTCAGTAGCAAAAGGTGCTTCAGTATTTGCTGGAAAAATGGGTGAGAAGATAGCTTTTGAAGGGCTTACTGCAATTGATGACGGAACAATGCCAAATGAGTGGGGAAGTGAGAATATAGATGATGAAGGAATGGAAACACAAAAAACTATTCTAATCGAAAACGGTATATTAAAATCTTATATGGTCGATAAAATGGGAAGTCTAAAAACTGATTATGCCAGAACCGGAAGCGGACGAAAGCAATCCTATAGATTTGCTCCGGCAAGCCGTATGAGAAATACTTATATTGCCAATGGTAATGATAATTTTGATGAAATGATAGCTTCTATTGATGAAGGAATATATGCAGCCAAAATGGGTGGTGGGTCGGTAAGTCCGGGAACTGGTAATTTCAACTTTGCAGTCGGTGAAGGATATATGATAAGAAATGGTAAGATCGCAGAACCTGTTCGTGGTGCAACACTTATTGGGAACGGTGCTGATGCTCTGCTGAAAATTAGTATGATCTCAGATAATATGGCAATGGCTCAGGGGATGTGCGGCTCTGTTAGCGGAAGTATCCCTACAAATGTTGGGCAACCGGCAATAAAGATCGACGAGATAATCGTCGGTGGAAGAAATTAAAGGAGGAGCAGAAATGTATACATCAGAATTCCAAACAATATTTGCCTATGCAAAAGATAAAACAGACGAGACAGAAATTCTGCTCTCAGCAGCCAACTCATTTTCTGTTAAAATAAATGAACAAAATGTAGAATCATTCAATTACTCCGATTCAAAAGGAATTGGTGTTCGAGTAGTAAAAAACGGGAAAGTTGGATATGCTTACACAGAAAAATTTGATGATGAAACATTTAAGCATATTGTAGATGAAGCTATTGAGAATGCTAAATATACAGAAGATGATGATGTTATTATCATGGAAAATTATCCTGAAAACACGAATAGCCCAAATGTATATTCAGAAGCTTTGGATAAGGTTGATGTTCTTAATAAAATAGAGCTTGCAAAAGATCTGGAAAAATATGCAAAACAATCTGACAAACGTGTTTTCAATGTTCCTTACGCTGTATACGGTGATGGAAAAAACTATAGTAGAGTTGCTAACAGCAAAGGTCTGGATAGGGAAGATACTCAAAATTTTGCTTATGCTTATGTAGGAACATTGTCTGAAGAAAATGATGATAAACGAATGGGAGTGGAATTCCACATAACTAGAGATTTTGGAGAATTTGATCCCAAAAAAATGGCAGAAGAAAGTGTGAAAAAGAGTACTGACTTACTCAATGGCAAATCAGCAGAATCAGGAAAATATGCTG
>DAOUTP010000329.1 GCA_030626645.1 Candidatus Cloacimonadota bacterium | reverse complement strand
TCATACATTATAGCATCCTTTATCCCATGTGAAGAAACAATTACCTTTGCTCTTAAAGACAACCAAATACCATGAAGAGTTCGACGTTTCAATACTGAACCACCAAGCTGTTTTATTTCTTCTACTACACGATTATTGTTCGTCATCCAAATAGAAGTAAACTCTGAATGGTTCTTTCGAATATATTCATACAATGCTGCCGAATTGTCACCAAATCTCTCTGCTGAAAAACTTCCAAATAAGATCAAACCTTTCTTTTTGGGCATTATCAAAGCCAGAATTTTAAGAAGTGAGGAAGATAATTCCATCATGATCTGCCTAATATAATATTTAGCTTCAATCATAATTCCTGATAGAGTGCTATCAATTGATCAGATACACTCTTCCAATTATATTTATTAATAATAGCATTAGATGCGTTATCGGAGAGTTCTTTGTACTTTGGATTCTGTTTCATTATCAAAATTTTTGCTACAAGATCATCAGCATTTCCTGCTTTAAATACTAATCCGCATTCCTCTTTCTCAATCAAATTTTTCTGTGAAGTACAATCACTAACTATCAAAGGTTTTCTATAAGCCATATATTGAAACATCTTATTTGAATAAGTTGTATCATGATGAATATTACGCAGAAAAGGGCAGAGACCAATTTTAGAAGCCTTAATATAAGAAACTGCCTTATTGAACGGAACCCAACCTGTCAATTCTACATTTAAAAGATCAAATTCATTAATCTTTCTCTTTAGATATCCATCTTCCCTACTCTTCCCTATTATCAGAAAATGAATACATGTGTGTTCCTTTAGTAGATTTGCTGCCTGAATAATTGTTGCTGTTCCTCTCCTCAATCCTGTATCACCAAAATATACAACAACGAATTTCTCTTTGTATTTATTAAGAATTAAATTATCAAATGGAATTGTATTAAGATCATCTAAATCGACAAAGTTTGAAATTACAACGATCTTTTGAGAATCTAAATTGAACTTACTCAAGTAATCATTTTTTGCTTCAAAAGTGATAAGAATGAGTTTATCTGCTAATTTTATATATCTTTTCTGATATTCGCGCCAATGTTTAATTGATATTATTAAATTGCCTGGAAATGTTCTTACATGATCATAAAGCTTCATTATTTCTGGTCGGTTCTCATGAAGATCCAATACAAATGGTATTTGATATTTTACTGAAAACTCTTTTGCAACTTTAGCAAGAGGAAGATCATGAAGATGGATTGCATCAAATTTATATTGAGTAAATACATTATTGAGGAATTTCCTCCAAAAATTGAAATAAAATGGAAATCGTAAACAGCCAACGCTGGATTTGTAAATAAGACGCGGCATATCCTTTCTGATAATCGTAGCACCATTCCATTTTACGACCTCATCTTGGGATACAGGTGAAGAACTTGCCAGCACGATTTCATGCCCAACTTCAACAAGAGACTTGATCTCTTTTTCTACACGAACATCAGGTGGGAACATGTTTTCCAATATCATTAATATTCGCATTATACTTCCGCTTTAATCACAAAAAAAATACCGATTGATGCAAAGACTACATTTGGAAGCCAGGCTGCAACCATCGGAGATAGGACTTCATTATATCCTAAACTCTGACATATCCTCAAGGTAGATAGATACAAAAAACAAACCATAAGTCCTATTCCAAAGATCAATCCTCTTCCTTTACTGCGAGAAGATGTCGAAACTAGCGGTACGCTAAAGAGTAAAATTATCAAATTTGCAAAAGGAAATGATACTTTGAGATTTAATTCAACAAGTTCTTTTGTGAACTTCTCACCTACTTTTTTCAATCGCCCAATATATTCTCTTAATTCAAAGAAATTCATTGATAATGGCTTTTTGGCACTTTTAATAAAATCAAGAGGTGTTACATCAACTTCTTCTATTACCTTTTCCTCGTAGTGTTTCATTCCAATTGGAATTCCATTTTCGAAATTCCTGATATAACAGTTGTGAAATACCCATTCCTCAGCTTCCCATGATGCACTAGTCGCTGTTATTTTTCGTTTTATTTCTCCTGTTTCAGGATGGAAAGTAGAGATATCTATTGTTTTTAAATTATTCCGATATCCATCGAAGAAACCAATATAATATAGATTCTTGTCACTT
>DAOUTP010000260.1 GCA_030626645.1 Candidatus Cloacimonadota bacterium | reverse complement strand
TTACCATTCACTTCAGATTTTTCCATCTTCGATGATGTTGATCAGAAATCAGTTTTTAAAAAGATCTACAAGAAATTAGATATAGATATCAAGGATTTCCCGCTGATAAGAGTTGCTTCATTAATTAGTAATCAGAAAAACTCACTTATCCTTCCGAAAGATTTCTTTGATTTCAATGAAGAGAATTATTTTACAGAAACTACTTACAAAATATATAAAGAATATCAAAATTTTCTGATTGAAAATAATGCTCTCGATTTTGATGATCTTCTGATGTATACTGCAATTTTGCTTCACGATAATAAAGCAATAAGAGAGAAATATGCTGATAAATTCAAATATGTTATGATAGATGAATACCAGGATACAAATTATGCACAGTTCAAAATAATCAATCTCATCGCTAAAGAGCATCAGAATCTTTGCGTTGTAGGTGATGATGATCAGGCTATCTACAGTTGGCGTGGTGCTAATATAAGTAATATTTTGAATTTTGAAAAAGATTATAAAAACGTACTTACAGTAAAATTGGAACAGAATTACCGCTCCCCAAAATCTATTCTCGATGCTGCTAACTGCCTTATAAAGAACAACTCAGAACGGCATCCAAAAGAGTTATGGACGGATATTACTTCCAAAGATAAACTTAAATTGTTCAAACTTGAAAATGAAAATCAGGAAGCTGAATTTGTAGCAGAAATGATCTCTCAACTTTCTTCATCGGGAATTAGTTTAAATAATTGTATAATTCTCTATAGAACCAATGCTCAATCACGTGTTTTTGAGAATGCATTTTATCAACATAAATTAAAATATCAAATCGTAGGTGGAGTGAACTTTTATCAACGGAAAGAGATCAAAGATATTGTTGCTTACTTAAGGATCCTGGTCAATCCGCAGGATTCAAACAGTTTCCTTAGAATTCTGAATTTTCCACCTCGAAAAATTGGAAATGTCACAACTGAAAGAATTGAAAGTTTTGCCGCGGATAATAACATGACTTTATTCGATGCTGTCCAAAATGAGATCTCAGCGCTGAATGGGAAAACTGCTCAGACTGTTATACAATTTGGGAAGCTTTTAAAAAAATGGAAAAAAATATCTCTTGAAATTTCCATAACACCACTGGTTAAGAAGATAATTGATGAGCTCGAGCTTATTGATCTTTATGATAAAAGTAATGATCTAAAAGATATTGCACGTGCGGAAAATTTGAAAGAATTCGTTAATGCAACTCAGGAATTTTCTGATAATTTTGAATATGATAATGAAGAAGTCCCTATGCTTACAGATTTTTTACAAAGCATTTCATTGCAGACCGATATGGATAATCTTGATGAAGACCTAGAAACAGTGAAACTAATGACAATGCACAATGCTAAGGGATTAGAATTTGATCATGTGTTTATTGTAGGCATCGAAGACGGACTTCTTCCCCATTCGCGTTCTATTGATGATATTCAAAAATTGGAAGAAGAACGCCGTCTTTTATATGTGGCAATCACTCGTGCAAAGAAATCCGTTCATCTTACTTACACCAGAATGCGCAACGTATTCGGCTCAATTTCAATGGCTGTTCCCAGCCGCTTTTTAATGGAGATCGATGATGATCTGATCGATATTGAAAATAACCGTTATTATGATCTAATGGCACCACGCCCCAAAAGGAGAAACAAAAACAAGAAACCAGTTGTTACGGAAACTCAGAAATATTTTAAGATTGGACAAAAAATTTACCATAACAAATTTGGTAAAGGTGTTGTTCTGAACGTTGATGGCGCTGGAGATGATGCTAAATTATCAATATCTTTTTCCGGTGGTCAACTCAAGAAAATAATTGGGACATTCGTAACAACGGGGGAAATATGAAAACTCTAAAGATCGTGATGATAATAATGATATTACTCGTGGCATTTGAACTTTCTGCCACAAAATATGCCGGCGAAATTTTCCAGATCGGTGCTGGTGTAAGAAATTTTGCTTTAGGTAATTGTGGAGTATCCGATGTTAATTCTTCCAACATTGCCTATTGGAATTCTGCTTTGCTTATGTTAGTAGAAGAGAATAGATTTGAGCTTATGCATGCTGAAGAATATTCGGGACTTCTTTCTTACGATACAGCTTCCGCTATCTGGGGAAAGACAAATAAATTCTCTGTGGTACTTACCCGCATTGGTGTAGATGATATACCGCTCACAAAGCTAGAAAATCCTGACCAGCCAATTTCCGGAACTAACCGACCCTATAAATACAGTTCGGTAAACAATTCTGATATAGTTGTCTATTTTGGTTTTTCCAGAAAGTTCGGTAACTTTAATCTTGGTTTTACACCCAAACTTGCTTACCGTAATCTGGCTGATGAGAATGGAGTTGGATTTGGAGCGGATATTTCTACTTTCTTCATGTTGTCAGAAAAAACTATCTTAGCAGTTAAATTACGAGATTTCTTTTCAACACAGATACTCTGGGGAAATGGAACTCATGAAATCGTAAATCCATCTTTAGATTCGGAGATAAATCATAGTTTTATTCTTCCTGTTTTTAAATGGAATTCTACAGCTTATCTTCGCACAGAGATCTTTGCTGAAGGAAGAGATACATCTTCTTCTGTTGCACTCGGACCATTAAGTTTAGATTACCATCTTGGTTATGAAGTTAATCTTCATTCTGCTGTTGACCTTTACATGGGTTATGATCTTACCAACATTACTTCCGGCTTAAAACTCAAAATAAGAAATTGGGATATAAACTACTCTTTCGAGTATGATAATGAACTGGAAAATTCACACAGAGTTTCTG
>DAOUTP010000241.1 GCA_030626645.1 Candidatus Cloacimonadota bacterium | reverse complement strand
ATTAAAACATAAATTTAATTCTTCGATTTATACAATTAATAATGAATAAGAAATCATTTCTATTCCTTGTTCTGTTCCTTGTTCTGTTTCTTTTTCATAAAATAATATATGTGTATTTATTAAAGAAATTAATTAAATTGGAGGGATAAATGAAAAAGTACAAAGTATTACCGTGGTATACAATTTCTCTTTTTCTTACGATCTTAGGAGCGATTTCAATAGTTTTATTATTTTGAGTTTACATTTATAATTATAATGGTGTTGTATTCTGGTCTATATTGATAGCATGGATAACAATTCTTTTGGTTGCAACTATGGAAATCGGTAGGCAGGAAAAATTAAGACGAACAATTGAAGAAGAAAAAGATGAATTAATTAAAGAACTTTCAAAGACTGTTAAGGAAAACAAAGTTTAAAGAGCAAATTATATTAAAAAAGCAAAATTGAAGCAACGGAGTATAAATAGGATTTAACAAATATTGAATTAAAATTTTAAATCCTGATAAATGAAAAATATAATAGGATTCCTGATAATTTCAATTACTCTTACTGTGAATATTTATGCTGAAAAACCGGTAGATGATAAGGTAAATTTTCTTCCGGAAAATAATAAAGCTGAGTATCTGTTTGATCGTGGACTGGGTTACTATAATTTAAATCAATATTCAAATGCTATTGAGTTTCTAAAACAAGCTTTAAATATTTACATTAACAAAAATGACAAGACCAATATGGCTAGATGTTATAATAATATCGGTAATATATACAATAAACTAAGTATTTATAACAAAGCGATGGAATATCATCTGCTCTCATTAGAATTGGAAGAAGAGCTAAATGAAAAAGAGGGGATAATAAGTTCCTTAAATAATATTGGAAATGTACTAAAAAACATAGAAAAATTTGATCAAGCTTTGGAGTATTACCAAAAAGCACTAAACATAAGTTATGAGATCCAGGATAATAAAAGTATTGCAATAACTTTAAATAATATTGGAAATATTTATCTTTCAAAAGAAAACTTTAATAATGCACTAAATTTCTATAGTAGATCACTAATAATAAAAAAAGAATTAAGAGACGATTTCGGAATCGCTACTTCTCATAACAATATTGGGATTTCATATCAGGGATTGGGTTCAACTGCAAAAGCTCTGGAAAATTACAATATTTCTTTGGATATGATGAAAAAATTGAATGATGGGAATGGAATAGCATCAGCTTATTTTCACACTGGAATAATACATTATGAAAAGAATGATAATAAAAAAGCTTCTTTTAATTTAGAAAAGGCTTTAGCTTATGCTCAGAATTATGACAATAAGCAAATCATGATTCCCTGCTATAAAATCCTCGGGGAGATCTATTCTAAACAAAGAGATTATTTTAAAGCATTTATTGCTATGAAGCTTTATGCTCAGATAAGTGATGATATGGCTACCGTACAAACACAAAAAGCAGTTGCAGAATTACAGATACGTTATGAAACAGAAAAAAAAGAAAAAGAGATCGAACTGTTGAAAACAAACGCATCTATTACTGATTATCAATCCAAAGAAAATGAAATGTTCATGATAATTCTGGTAGTTGTTCTTATTGCTGTAGCAGTATTGGGATTTTTCTTCTATTATCAATTCAGACAAAAAGCTCATTCCAATAATACCATCGAAGAACAGAATGTACGGCTTACAGAAGCTTATAATAAAATGGAAGAACTTGCAAAAACCGATATACTTACAGGTTTATCTAATCGACGCGATATGTACCAGCGAATAAAGCATGAAACTGACCGTTTTGAAAGAAATGAAAAACCTTTTACCATTTTAATGGGAGATATAGATAATTTTAAGAAAATTAATGACACATACGGTCATGATGCCGGAGATCATGTTCTCACCTCTATTGCTTCACTTATGACAACTTTTATGAGAAAGCAGGATATTGTGGGTCGCTGGGGTGGAGAGGAATTCCTATTTCTGCTACCGGAAACTGATATTGATGGTGGTAAAAAAATCGCAGAGAAATTAAGGGTGAAGATCAAAAATGAATCTATACAATATAAAAATCATGTTTTAAAAGTAACAATAACAATTGGAGTTAGTGTATATAACAGAATCCATGATGTAAATGAGAGTATTAAAGAAGCTGATAAAGCAATGTATTTTGGAAAAATCAGAAATAAGAATTGCGTTGTAACATCTGATAAAATTTAATGGCATATATGGAAAAAAGAAATAGTATGAAAAAATTTATTGAGGGCATTCCAAAAGCGGAATTACATATACATATTGAAGGTACTTTTGAACCAGAACTGATGTTTAAAATAGCCAAAAGAAATGGTATTTATTTTAAATATGAGAGTATCGAAGAACTGAAGAATGCATACAATTTCTCAAATCTTCAAGAATTCTTAGATATCTATTATGCAGGCTGCAATGCACTGATAAATGAAGTTGACTTCTATGATATGACCTGGGCATATCTTAAAAAAGCGAAAGAACAGAATATTCTTCATACAGAGATCATGTTCGATCCTCAAACCCATACAAATCGCGGTATCTCATTTAAAACTGTGATCAACGGAATTCATAATGCATTAACTGATGCAGAAACTAAACTTGGAATTACTTCAAAACTAATTATGTCGTTCTTGCGGCATCTACCGGAAAAAGCTGCATTTGAGACTTTGGACCAAGCTAAATCCTTTAAGAAGTGGATCGATGCAGTGGGTTTGGATTCCTCAGAAATGGGACATCCACCCTCTAAATTTGCAAGAGTCTTCCAAAAAGCAAAAGCAGATGGATACTTAATTGTTGCTCATGCTGGAGAAGAAGGTCCTCCGGAATATGTAACAGAAGCTTTGGACTTATTAGACGTTAATAGAATCGATCATGGCAATAGAAGCATGGAAGATTTAGATGTTGTAAACAAGCTTGTCGAGCGAAAAATGGCTTTAACAGTATGTCCGCTATCCAATCTTAAACTTAAAGTCGTAACAGATCTTAAAAAACATCCATTAAAAAGAATGCTCGATAAAGGTCTTTTCGTT
>DAOUTP010000037.1 GCA_030626645.1 Candidatus Cloacimonadota bacterium | reverse complement strand
TTTTCTTCCCAGGTGATTGATAACATTATCTTTATCAAACGGGATATCAAGTGTTCTGCTTCTGCTCACAAGATCAAAATTTGCATATTTAATTTTCAGTGTCAAAGTTTTTGCCTTGAATTTTCTTTCCTGCATCTGCTTACTAATTTTTTCACCAAGTTTAATAAGAATTTCTACCATTTTATTCACGTCACTTATATCTTTCGCGAAGGTTCGCTCATGTCCAAGTGATTTTCTAATTCTCTCTGTAGTTACTTCCCGATCATCTATTCCCCTCACAATATTATAATAATAACTTCCAACTTTTCCAAAATGCTTCATTAATTCTTTCAAGGTTCTCTCTTTCAGATCTTTGCCAGTTCTTATCCCCAGCATATTCATTTTATTTTCACTTACCTTTCCAATTCCATGAAATTTTCCAATTGGAAGTTCCTCCAGCACTTGTCTTGCCTTCAAAGGAGTTACCACCATTAACCCATCAGGTTTATTCATATCGGAAGCAATTTTTGCCAGGAATTTATTGTAGGAAACTCCCGCCGATGCTGTGAGTTTTGTTTTATTAAAGATCTTCCTCCTAATCTCGATCGCAATCTGAGTAGCTGATGCAATGTCCTTTTTATTCTCTGTTACATCAATATACGCTTCATCAATTGAAACAGGTTCTACCAGGTCGGAGTATTCATAATATATTTCTTTTACCTGTTCAGATGCTTCTCTGTAAGCATCGAATCTGCCACGCACAAAAATAGCATGCGGACACAATTTATATGCCATAAAACTTGGCATTGCCGAATGTATCCCATATTTTCTGGCTTCATAGGAACAAGTTGAGACTACTCCACGGCTGTTTGGTTTTCCTCCCACAATAATAGGTTTGCCCCTATATTCAGGATTATCCCGAATTTCTACTGCTGCAAAGAATGCATCCATGTCCACGTGAATGATTTTTCTTATTTTGATCATATTGCTTTTACCACCGGAATGTGTTTCCAACTTGTTGTATAACTGGGAGTAAGTTGTTCCCTTTTCATCTGCCATGGTTTATTAATGCCGGCAGAAGCATAAGTAAGTTTATGTGATCCCATTTTTTCATTAATATCATCCATACAATCCATAATAATTTTTCGATGATCATCCAGATATGTAGGTTGGAAAAAATCGAGCGGTGCTTTGCTTTGATGCATGATATCAGCGAGCATTACACCAACTTTTTTGTATTTGTATCCGGGACGGTAGATTTTCTTTAAAATTCTGTTGGCAGCATGAATAAAATCCGGAGTGTAGCCGGAGGGAAGAGGAAGACGTGCTTTTGCATAATTTGCATATTGCGGTTCATTCTTAAAACGATTTGTGGAGAGAAATACAATAATAAGTGAAGCCACCTGGTTTTGGGAACGCAGTTTTTTCACAGCTACACTGCAGTAATCAGAAGTGGCTTCCAGCAAATCCTGTAGTCCGGTTACCGGATTCCCAAATGATCTGGATGACACGATCTCTTTCTTTGGTTTTATATCCATTTCTAAGTCAATACAGGCAATTCCACGCAATTCTTTTACCAAACGTAAACCAACGATCGTCATTTTCTTCTGTATCCAGTTATCCTGAACCTGCGTGAGTTCATACGCATTTGTGATCCCGTTGCGGCGCAGCATTTTGGCGTATTGCCTTCCCACACCCCAAATATATTCTACTTCAACCCATCGCAGGATCTTATCCCTGTCAGGATGATCTGTAATATCAAAGACACCTTCTACAAAATTATGCTTCTTGGCAAAACGATTTGCAATTTTTGCCAGAGTTTTGGTAGGTCCTATCCCAACTGAAACTGGTAATCCAGTGTGCTGCCACACAGTTTTTTTTATTTGTCTGCCGTAATCGGTCAGGTTCAGGTGTTCAAATCCTCTCAACGACAAAAATGCTTCATCAATAGAATACACTTCAAGATCGGGTGTGAACATTGATAATGTATCCATAACTCTGGTAGACATATCACCGTATAATGTATAATTTGAGGAAAACAGTCTGATGCCATGCCTTCTAATAAAATGTTTATCAATTTTGAAGGCAGCAGCTCCACGGGAAATTCCCAATTTTTTTAATTCGTTGGAAAGTGCTACGATTATACCGTCATTATTTGATAATATGCCCACGGGTTTATTTGCAAGATGCGGATTGAACACTTTCTCGCATGATGCGTAAAAGCTGTTGCAATCAACTAAAGCGACAGTATTCTTTACCATTGTTATCTCATCTTATGAATGGAATAGATAACTACACCCCAAATATGGAAATTTATATCGCGTGTAATTTCAAGAGGTTCAAATTCTGGATTCTCAGGTGCGAGAAACCATTTTTTATTCTTTTTATAAAGCCGCTTTACTGTAAGTTCACCATCAACTATTGCTATCACTATTTTTTTGTGAGCTGGTTCTACTGCTCTATCAACGATGAGAATATCTTCTGGATAAATTCCCGCATCTACCATAGAGTATCCCACAACTTTAACAAAATAGGTTGCTGAAGGGTGAGAAATAAGATGTTCATTCAAATCAAGATTTTCTTCAATATAATCTTGTGCAGGAGAAGGAAAACCGGCAGGTACTTCATTTCCAAGAAGAGGTCGTGGGAGGGATGTGGAAATTTTACAATGAAAAATATCTGCAATAGTATCATCTGATTTGTGTTTCAATTTGTTACTTCTCATACTCATTATTCTTAGCTCCCACATACTTCAATTCAAAAATTAACTTATTAGTTAAAGTGTCAATAAATATATTAACCTAAAAGATAATACGGCGAATTAGATTTAAAAGCATTTATTTATACGAAATAATTAACTAAAGTAAAATTCTTGACACTATAAATTTACAATTTATTTTTTGATTTATAAAAAAAGGAGGGCGTATTATGAATTCAGTGTTGTTTACAGTAGCTAAAGGTGGTGGTGGTTTTGTTACTTTTTTATTTTTTGTTATTTGGCTTGTTTCAGTAGTAGGTTTATGGAAAATATTTGAAAAAGCTGGTAAACCGGGTTGGGGAGCATTTATTCCTATCTATAATGTTATCTTATTGTTAGAAATTGTAAGAAGACCCGGCTGGTGGATTATTCTCATGTATATAGTTCCAGTGGCAAATATCATTTGTGTTTTCATAGTTATCTTTGATTTGGCAAAATCATTTGGAAAAGGTGTAGGCTATGGATTTGGACTAATATTTTTACCACTTATTTTCTACCCAATGCTTGGATTTAGTGATGCAGTATATACTCCAATAAAAAGAGAGATCGTAGTTCAAACATAAAATAGATAATTATATAAAAAAAGCACCACTATTTAGTGGTGCCTTTTTTTTGTGATTTGACAAAATATAAAGTATAGTAATAAAAGTTCAAATACACAAAAGAGGAATTGTTATGAGAAATGAGCTGAAGCGTGGTTTTGCCAGTGATAATAATGCTGGAATTCATCCGGAAGTATTAATAGCGATACAAAATGCAAATATAGGACATTGCATTGCGTATGGAGATGATATTTACACACAAAATGCAATTTATAAGATAAAAGAACATTTTGGTGAAGATATTGATGTCTACTTTATGTTCAATGGTACCGGCTCAAATGTGCTGGGCTTAAAGATGCTTACTGAGTCATACAATTCAATTATCTGTGCAGAGACCGCTCATATCAATGTGGATGAATGTGGTGCACCGGAAAAATTCACCGGATGCAAACTGCTTTCTGTCCCAACTGAAAATGGCAAACTTACAATTGAGAAGATAAAATATCACATGCATGATTTTGGATTTGAACATCATTCCCAACCAAAAATTATCTCAATTGCGCAAGTCACAGAACTTGGTACGGTTTATACTCCTGATGAAATAAAAGAAATTTCTAGTTATGCACATGAGAATGGAATATTCGTTCACATGGATGGAGCAAGACTTTGTAATGCTGCTGTAAGTTTGGATCGTAGCTTACGTGAAGTTACTGTGGATGCTGGTATTGATGCCCTTTCATTTGGTCTAACCAAGAATGGAGCTATGAATGCTGAAGCAATAATATTTTTTAATAAAAAGATGTCGGAGAATTTTAAATATTACCGTAAACAGGGGATGCAGTTGGCATCCAAAATGAGATTCATGGCAGTACAATTTGAAACACTTCTTACTAATGATCTTTGGAAGAAGAATGCAGAACACGCTAATAAAATGGCGAAGCTACTTGTTGAAAAAGTTTCAAAATTTCCACAAATAAAGATAACTCAAACAGTGGAAGCTAATGGCGTTTTTGCAATTGTGCCATCCGAAATTATTCCCAAATTACAGAAAGAATTCTTCTTTTATATGTGGGACGAGAATAGGTCTGAAGTTAGATGGATGACCTCTTTTGATACGACTGAAGAAGACATCGATGAGTTTATCGAGCAATTAAAAAGTTTATTGAAATAATAAAACTTTTCTTCTATTTTCTGTCTTCTTCAAACAATTCATCGGCTTGAGTATTTTTTATTCTGCCTTCCTTAATTTGCTCTTCAACAGTTGGAGAACTTAATTTTCTTTCACTAATTTTATCTACAATATCTACTTTTAAAATAATTATCATTTCATTGGAGGATATTGCTTTACTGGTTCGACCAAAAATATAACGAAGTCCAAATACCCACCATGGCAGATCTTTCAAAATGGGAACACCAGATCTCTCAAATTTTGTATCATTGTCATACAACCCTCCAATAACAGTTTCCTCACCATCGTACAACAGAACATCGGTACTAGATTTGCTTTTATTGATAATAGTGGTTAATGCACCCGGTATAGCAGAACTTTTTTCTATTTCCATCGTTAAATGGATTGCTTGATTTTCATTTTCGGTGAGTATTTTTGGAGTTACAGTCAGGATCATACCGGTTTCATAGAATTTATCAATAACATTTCCAGCTTGATCAAAGGTTTTTATCGAGAAATCTTGACCAACTTGAACAAATCCTTTTTTACCCGAAATAACTGTAATAGTTGGTCTGGCAACTACTGCCCCTCTCTGGTAAGATTCTACGATTTTAAGAAGTGCATCAAGAGCAACGGTAACATTTCCTATATCAAAAATTTCCGGCATACTTTCATCAATACTGGCAGCAATAATTTCATCTCCCATATCGTCTGCTCCGCTTAAGTTGACGTGTATGTTACCATCTATAAGCGTATGCCAATTGATTCCCACCTCTTTAGAGAGAGATCTGTCTGCCTTAAAGAATATAGCGGATATTCTAACTTGTTGTGAATTTGGTGTTATTACCAGTTTTTGATCAGTAGTATCTTCCTTTTTTGCAATTTCCACGTCTCTAATAAGATAAACCCCAGGACGTTCCTCAAGTAAAAGACTATGATAACCGGTTATTAACATTAAGGCTTCATACCAATGCAATTGATTCACAGAAATACCTATTGGTTGATTGAAATTGCTTGTATTCAAAATATTCTTTCCTGCGAAATCCACAGAAAGATATTCGATAGCTTTTAGAGCAGCTACAAAATTTGTTTCACGGGAGATCGTTATCAACTCTTCTTCATTGATCTTTCTATTATTCTGTTCCTGACCAAATAAGGTAAGAACAAAGCACAGGAGAATAAGAAGGCTAACTAATTTCTTCATTTTAATCCTCTTTTAATTCATTCAAATAAATCTTTTTATCTTTATTTATGCCAATTTCATTCAATTTAAATATTGCATATTGCTCTTTCCAATTGATAGATTCAAGAGTTCCATATGCTACTTTATCACCCAATTCAAGAATATGTATTCTACCAACTCGATCTTTCATGAATATTTTATTAGGAGTTAATCCAATCATACCGGCAGAATAGATATCTAAGAATTCTTGTTCCTTTTCATCAGGCATAGGTGCATGAATTCTAGAATAGAAAGGATCATATGCTATATTTTTATATTTCAATTTTCTAAATGGAATTTCACCGAGTTCAGGTGCTGTTTCTTCGAAATATGCATTTAGTACAATCGTAAAATTAATATCTCCGGTTGAAATTTCATCTTTTACATCTTCATTTATCTTTATTGATTCGATAACATAAAGCATATATTGACATTCGATCTGATAAATAAATGAATAGAAAGAACGTATAGGTGCCTTTCCGGCAATTGTATATGTAAAATAGCTGATATTCTCAATCTTATTTAATCGATTATAAATAAAATTGAATTTTAAATTTGGACTGAAATTATCGCAAATATCCAGTAAATATTTATATGTTATTGTTGGATCGTTTTTCTGAGGAATAAGTTTACTTTCTCTTTGTACTTTTTTTTCAAGATCTTTCAGTGCTTTAACAAATAGTTCCTGATCTTTCATATCCGGATTTGCTGCATTAAGATCATTTAATTGTTTTTGATTACTCTCATAAGTAGTTTTTATTACCTTGAGCTTTTTTACAGAAGAAGTATTACCCAAAAGGAATCCTACAACTACCAAAACTAACAAAATTGAAAGAATAAGTGTATTTCTTAATGCATAATTCATTTTATTTACCTTTGGTCTTGTCTATTTTATACTGTGCAGCTTTTGAAAGATCATTATCAGGATATTTCTCAATTAGTGTGTTCCAATATTGTATTGCCAATTTAAGGTTATTTTCTCTTTCACTGCAATTACCAAGCATAATGAGTGCATCTGGTGATTTACTACCGTTTAGTTTGTGAACCGTTTCCAATACCTCTCTTGCCTCAGTATAACGATTCATTAAATATAAACATTCACCGATAAAATATTTTGCATTATAGGCCATTTTATGTTGCGGATAACTTTTCACAAATTCCCTGAATTGATCAAATGCACTATTGATATCTCCTGAAAAATATAAAGAAAGAATTAAATGATATTTTCCGGTAATTTCTTCAGGAGCTTCAGTAATTACTTCTGTCTCTGGTTTTTCATCAATTTTCTCTATATTGGCTTCTTCCTGTTGAGCCGGTTTCATTGATTCCGTCTCTTCCGTTGCAATGCTTTTCCATGATTCTGGATCAGGGTAGTTGCTATAAATATTAAATTTCCAAATAGTAAGATCCTGTGTTTCTCTTTTTGATACGTTTGTAATCCTGCTTTCCGGAAAGAGTTTAGAAAAAGCAATTACTGCACGTCTATTTGTTGTATACCCATCAACAGTGAACCCCTTGTCGTTACTTGAGATGTCACTGAACCAGCTCAATCTGTTTTTATTCAGAGATTTAGAATATACATCAAGAATATGATTCCATTGATTTCTATTTCCTGTGAGCATATCTACTTTAGCCATGTTTGCTTTAAGAACATTCAATTTGGCTTTAATCTCATTAAGTCTTGATATAAGTTCACGGTTCTTAGTAAGTTCACGTTCTACCTGATAGTTCTTTTTTTGATAATCAACAATATCTTGTTTTAACTCTAGATTTTTAATAGTGCCTGAAAAAGCAAAATAGAAGATAGCTGCCAGAACCAAAAAACCATGCCAGGCAATTTTAAAATACTTCTGATTCTCAATTACTCTATTCGGTAAAAGATTTGTTGAGCTGAAATTTTTATTCTTAGGCTCTAAAGTTTTCCAGGCTAATTCAATTGGGATAGCATATTGGGCAATTTTTTCAGGTGTAATCTTGTCTTCCATTCCTTCTTGAATACCCAGACGCCCAAGATCGATCCTTGCTATCTTATCACCTTCTTGAGCAGCGGAGCGGAAGTATTCCAAATCTTCATCAGTAGTGCTATCACCTGCTAAAATTATATTTTTTGTAATGTGGATATTGGAAATATCTTGCTCAAGAAGTACTTTAGAGTAGAGAGTTTCTCTCATAGATACTTCATCACTGTCAGGAACAATAATAGGGAATGTTTTTATTTGAATACCGTTTCTTAGAACAATACCAACCTTGTAATCAAAACCAATATATAAAAGTAGACTGTATTCATCTTCAGTAAAGTCATAATTATGATTAACCAGATTAATCAAAGCTACTTCATTTGTATCAATATGGTTGTAAAAATATCTTTCTTTAGATAGGATGAGGTTTACATCTCTTAAGGCGTGGAAAAGCCTAAACTTTCCAGTATGTACAAAGGCAAATCCAGATTTATCAGGATTCAAAATATAATCGAAAGAATAATTATTTGCCTTAATCTCATCTTTTGAAAAGAATTCTTTTAGAAGGCGTTTATGAAGATTGTTTGTTCCGTATGAAGAATCAAATTGGAAATATGAGATTTGTTCATCATTTGCATTGAAAGATATTTTTCCTCTTTCAAGTGGGAACTGCTGTAGGAAATTCTGCAGATCACGCAAACCTGGCAACATATCTTCTTTTTCTGAACCATCAAATTTATCAGAACTTTCAAACTCTGATATCTCTGGTAATGAAAAGTCCTCATCTTCAATTTCAGATAATTCTGAAAGTTTGATCTCATCCTCTTGTTGTTCTAATGGAAGAACTGCTTCATCCTTATCTTCCACTTCTTGGCGGAAGAGTGCAGAAGATAACATAGTTTCTTCCAAACTTTGAACAGATACAATGCCGTTACAAAGAGAAAGCTGAGCTATTTTTACCTTTAGCCCGTCTTTATAAATCCCGAATGCAAGTTTTTCTTTATTTTTAGCCATTATTTATCTCTCATGAAGAATAAGTTAGCAGATGAAGCATCCGCTTTTTATTATTTGCATAATTCATAGCTACTTCCTTTGTAATAATGCCTGTTTTATAGTTTGTGAATAGCTCTTGTTCCATTGATAACATACCCTTTCTTTTGCCCTCAGTTATCATCTGGTATATTTCACCAATATTCTTGTTTCGTATTGCAGCTTGAACTGATGAATCTACTGAAAGAACTTCCTTAACCATAACAAGCTTGCCATGTTTATCGGGTACGAGCTTTTGTGAAATTATCACTTTTAATGTATCAGCTAGACGGAATCTAACACGTTCTTGTTCAAGTGGTGGAAACTCAGCGACAATACGGTGAAGACTGTCCACAGCAGAACTTGTGTGTAACGTAGAAAAAACCTTATGTCCACTATCGGTTGCCTCCAAAACTGTAGCTATTGTTCCAGGATCCCTCATTTCTCCAACAACAATGATATCGGGGTCCTGTCTTAAAGCCTGAATAGTTCCTTCTTGAAAACTTAATACATCTTCACCAATTTCTCTGTGTCTAACTATTGATTTAATAGAGTTATGAACATACTCTATTGGATTTCCGACTATAATAATATGAGCATGATTCATCCTGTTGTTCATGTCTACTATGGAATCTAAAGTGCTGCTTTTACCAGAACCTGTAATTCCTGTAACGAGAAATAATCCGGATTTCTCAAAATTAAGATCGAATCGTTTGTTAATTATTTCAGGGAATTTTAGTTGCTCAAGATCGAAAAGTTCTTGATTAATTCTACGAAAATTTGCAACCAATGTATTACTCTCGTAATATATGTCACCGCGAAAACGATTTGGTCGTTCACCTTTTTTAAGAATTAATCCCAAAGAGATATCAACATTTTTGTTATTAAATAACATTACTTTCTGATCATCGCTTAAAATGCTTAATAAAATAGCCGTTATTTCATCTTGTGTAAAACTAGGCACATCATCAGAGGGTGCTTTAGTACCAAAAACTCTATACCAGACCTTATTATTGGACCCTGGTCCACCAAAATCTATATCAGAGGCTTCAATTTCTCTCATATGGATCATTAAAGTACGCAAACATTCGTATGCTTCTTCTTTCCATGCTGCGTTGAAGGCGATCATTTTATTGATGTTTTGGAATCTTGTTGTACCAGTGAGATACTCACTTAATGCAACTTGCATCTCAGATAAAAATGACAAACTCATTATGATCTCCAAAATTTATGTAGATAAATCTTTTTCAATTACAATAAATATGATTTTTAGTTATAGTGTCAAGTATATTTTGTTAACTAATTAAATTTTATGGAGATATGGAATTAGAAATCAATTACTATGCTATAACTGTAAACTTATAAAGACTTGAAATAAAAGGGAATATCAGGCAATAAATATGAAAAATGATAAATTGTGTGTTTTCTAACATAAAAAAGTTTACAATTACAAGGATGTTACAACACGATTATTTAGATAATTATTTGAAGGAACTACTCTCCAGTAACTAGTTTTAACATTACAATTCTTTGAATAGCTTTACGCCATTTGAAATAAGAGCAATTTACGAGATTGATCATAAAACGTTTCAGTAATATCTCGCCTTTATAAGCAAAGAAATCCAATATTTTTTTCCTATCAAAATGTCTTACTGTAACTTTTGATTCAGCACGTAAGGTAATAATTGAAGATCCTGTAAGAATGAAGCTTTCTTCACCAGCAGAATCCCACTTCTGTAAGTAGTCAATAGTCGCATTATTATGCCATACAGAAACTTCTCCACTTTCTACAATAGCGATAGATCCGGAATTATCATCCCCAATTGGAATATCGTCACCGATCTCATATTTTTTTTTCCTTCCTAAAGTCATAAAATCTACCTTTTCTTCCGGAGAGAAACCATGAAGTATGATAGGCTCACCTTTTTGGACTGTATCCGTTCCAGGCTCAAACGCTTTTTGTAATGGTCCGTAAAGGTCTCCTGAATGCTGGACACCAGCTTTTACAACTTCGAAAAGTTCTTCCGAATTAATAGGCTTAGATAAGTATTGAAAAGCACCAGCATGTACAGCTTTAACAGCGCCCTCGATGCTGGAAAAACCTGTAAGTATCACAACTACGGCAAGTGGTTGCTTCTGTTTGATCATTTTCATCAATTCTAATCCCCCGATCCGGGGCATAGCCATATCTATCAAAAACAGGTCGAATACATCGAAATCCATCTTATCGATAGCATCCTGTCCATCAACAGCTAAAGTAATATTATAACCTTCTTCTTCCAGAAGCTCTTTACACAATTCACGAATTGTCTGCTCATCATCAACAATTAATACATGCTTTTTCATAATCTATCCCTGTTGTTTATTACGTTCTTCCTGGATCAAATCCAGCTGTTTTAATTTTTGAAATTTTATCAATATCTCATTTATTTTATTTATTGCTTCAGTCATTTGATTACCAGCTTTCTCTAATTTTTCATCATTGTAATCATTGGCAGCTTTAATTATTCTACGAATTGATAGAGAAATTATAGTAAGTGGATTATTAAGGTCGTGATCTAATCCGGAAATTAAAGCAGTTTCATGCACAACTTCCTGATATCTTTCCAGAAGCTTTTTATTAGTTAGCAATTCTACTTCTATACCTGAAAGTTCAACTTTCTGATCAGTTAAAAACTCTGTGTTTCTTTTCGATGAAGTAGAATAATGTTTCAGTATATTACTTATATAACTTGAGATGAAAGCTATTCCACTAAAAAGACCTGTATAAGAGAGAAGGAAAATGGTTTGGGTTGGAATATCAGCCTTAAATTCCACTCCATCAACAGGACTTAACCAACCAAAGTTATACATTAAGATCAGTATCAGTAGGCACATGCTACCGATCATAGCCGCAATTATGCCACCGGAGTTCTCAATTGTTATACTTGCAGTAATTACAGCGATCAAATATATCCATACAAAAGAACTGTTCAACCCTCCTGTAAGATGAACAACAATAGTAGCAAAAACAATATCAAGCACGATCTGCAAGGAGCTGAATAGAGGATTGGTTTTTATGATCTGGAGATAAAATAGAATATTTAAAATACATATTCCCAG
>DAOUTP010000380.1 GCA_030626645.1 Candidatus Cloacimonadota bacterium | reverse complement strand
TAAATATGGGATTTCATTTGTAGATGGTGAAGTTTTTATTGGAGAACATGATTACAGCATTTCCGGTTCAAACTTCAAGCTTAGTTTTAATGGTAATGATTTCCAACTTAAAACAAAATTAATTGGTAAATACAATATCTTCAATATAGCAACTGCATTTTCAGTAGCACTTGATCTGTTAGGAAAAGCCAGCGCACAAAATATCATTAAATCTATTCAAAATATCAACTGCATTCCCGGTCGATTGCAGCAAGTTCCTAATGATCGCAATATCGGAATTTATATAGATTATGCTCATACTCCCGATGCCCTGGAGAATGTTCTTAAAACTCTTAAGGAAATCAAGAAAGGAAAAATAATCTGTGTATTTGGAGCGGGTGGTAACCGTGATAAAAGCAAACGGTCTAAAATGCTTGAAGCTGCCCGATTTGCCGATAGAATAATCATTACAAATGACAATCCACGTGATGAAGAACCTGCTGATATAATTCGAGACATAATCAGAGATGCTGATGAGACTACTCCATTCTGGATAATTCGTGACAGAAAGAGAGCCATTCAAACTGCAATTAATTTCGCAAACGAAAATGATATTGTTCTTATTGCTGGAAAGGGTCATGAGAAATATCAAGAGGTTAAAGGGGAGAAATTTGATTTTGATGATATTCAAGAAGCTGAAAATGCAATTTCTCATTCTTATATTTATACTGATTCTCTTTCTCTTCCTATAGATCCTCTTCAACTTGAGTTGATCTTCCAACAGAACTTGATAATTGGTAATGATCCTCTAATTGAGAATATTTCTACAGATTCACGTTCAATAAATAAGAATTCTCTTTTCTTTGCTTTGAAAGGAGAAAATTTTGATGGTCATGATTATGTAGAAGCTATACTCAAAAAGAAAAATTGTTGGGTTGTTGT
The DNA here is from genome assembly GCA_030626645.1 of Candidatus Cloacimonadota bacterium. Classification (GTDB taxonomy): domain Bacteria; phylum Cloacimonadota; class Cloacimonadia; order Cloacimonadales; family TCS61; genus Tenebribacter. Next base: position 806 of record DAOUTP010000380.1, on the reverse strand, counting down.
AAACATGGATTATCAGAGCAATTCAACAAATATCATCCGGGTAAAAGACACATTAGAAGCTTATGCTCTACTGGCAAAGATCTATAAAAATCAGTTCGATCTTACAACAATTGCCCTAACCGGAAGTTTTGGTAAAACAACAATGAAAGAATATCTGTATAATATTTTATCTGAAGTTGCCTTAACACATAAAACTTACGGGAATGAAAATAATCTTGTTGGTGTTCCTAAAACGATCTTCCGGCTAGATCCAAAGTATAAATATTCAATATTAGAGCTTGGAACAAATCAGTTTGGAGAAATAGAAAAACTGGCTGAGATCACAAAACCGGATATTGGTGTTATCATTTCTATCGGTGCTGCACACCTTGAATTCTTAAAAGATGAATCAGGTGTATTCAAAGAAAAATCCGCACTCTTCCAGCAAGACCTGGAATTTAAATTCTTCCCTGCTGATGATGATAGATTCAGAGAATTCTCAGGTCTCACTTTCGGTTCTTCCCCGCAATCTGACTTCATATTTTCCGATATTAACACAGATAACGACATTACAAAGTTCAAAGTTAATGATATTGAGTTTTCCATTCCCACTCCTTTTACCAAGTACTCTTTTAATGCTGGAATTGCAATTTCCATTGCCTTAAAACTGCAAATAGATAGTGATGTAATTCAGAATGGATTAAATAAACCACTTCAAACCTCTAATAGAATGGAAATAATCAAACAAAATGGGAAAACGCTACTTGTTGATTGTTATAATGCAAATCCCGATTCTATGAAAGCAGCAATTGAATTCTGGAATGAAT
>DAOUTP010000385.1 GCA_030626645.1 Candidatus Cloacimonadota bacterium | reverse complement strand
GATCTCCTGCAGAAGATTACGGTTGCCAGATATTTTCATCTGAAACTAGACATGTCAATTTACCTGAAAAAGAGAAGTATCTCTCAATAAAAAGTAATTTAAATAGAAGCTCTGTAGAAGTTGGAGGGAGTATCAATTCAGATGAATTTTGGAGTGCTGACACTGTAAAAGTGATAGCAGATGTAGTTATAGAAAATGGAGTTACGGTCAGCATTGAAGCAGGTGTTAAAGTAGAATTTCAAGCTTATTATTCTATTGATGTACAGGGAACTATTCTGGCAGTAGGTGAGCCTGAGAATCTAATTCATTTTACCAGTGAACAACCATTGTCTTTTATGATAGATTATTCTGAATACGGTGCCTGGAATGGAATTAAATTTAATAATATTTCATCCTTAAACAATACTTCAAAACTGGAATACTGTATCTTTGAATATTCAAAATCATTTGAGGAAAAAGGTGGTGTTATTCATGTTTATAATGTTTCTGATCTTGAAATTACAAATTGTATCTTCCGAAATAATGTTGCTGATTTTGGCGGAGCGATAAGTTTTGAATACCATTCTGCTCCAAAGATATTCGGGAATTTATTTGAAAATAATCACGCATTCATCAGCGGTTCCCCCATTTTTTGTTCGTATTCATATCCCAGGATTACCAATAATACGATTGTCTCAAATTTCGTTCTTAACGAAGAGACGTTCCACGAAACTGCAGCAGTTCACACATTTATTTCCAAGCCGCAGATCACAAATAATATTATTTGGAACAATGAAACAAATTTCTACGATCCGCATCAACTAATGTGGTGTAAACCGTTCTATACAACTTACAATTGTTTAGAATTCAGTCATGACGGAATAGGAAATATTGATCAAAATCCAATGTTTACCGGAACTGGAATGCATCCTTTCGCATTAGAAACTGATTCTCCCTGCATTGATTCAGGTACTTTCTTTCTTCCTTTCGGTTTTGAATTTCCAGAATTTGATATTATAGGAAATTCCCGTGTTTACAACGATTCTATAGATATGGGAGCTTACGAATGGAATGTGGTAGGAGTAGAGAATTACGAATTACCGATTACGAATTTCGAATTGAGTAATTTTCCGAATCCCTTTAATCCGACCACAACGATAGAATTTAGCATCGAACAAAACCAACAAAACGAACCGATGGGAATTATAATTTATAACCTGAAAGGGCAGAAAGTGAAAAATATACCTGTCACCCTGAGTGATGCGCAGCATCGTATCGAAGGGTCAGTTATTTGGAACGGAAAAAATGAATCCGGACAACCTGTCTCTTCCGGAATATATTTTTACAAACTGAGAGCTGGTGATCTTCAGCAAGTAAAGAAGATGATGTTGATAATATAAGGAGTAATCATGAAAAATGAACGCAAAGGTCAAATTATTGCAGGAATAATATTAATACTCGTAGGTCTATCGATCTCAGGATTAAGATTATTCGTTGGGTTCCATCAAAACTCATTTATGCTGCTGCTTGGCGGTTTGTTTATTGCAGCATATTTTTACAAAAATTCTTATGGCTTGTTAATTCCCGGATGTCTCATAACCGGACTCGGATTGGGAAGTTTCAGTTATGGTTTTTTCTGGCGATTTCCGCATTTT
>DAOUTP010000258.1 GCA_030626645.1 Candidatus Cloacimonadota bacterium | reverse complement strand
TTTACCACCAAATTTGTTTATTATTTTCATACGTAAAGATTCGTTCTTCTTCATCAGAATTTTCTTTAACAAGCCAATATAGTTTTTTAGCTGGAACTTCCTTGAATCTTAAAGGTGATTCGGTTGCAACATGTGTTCCAAAAGATTCCCAGCCATCTTCCCAATAAAAAAGTTCGTATTTCTTTCCGTTTTCCAAGAATACTGTTTGTCCGTTTTCCTTAGATCGGTCGATATTTTTTTTAGTAACAGAGCGTAAAACTACATCTTCTTCATGTAATCCATTACCATTAAGGATTTTTTGATCTCCATTTTTTGTAAGAATAAACGGATCTGCAGCAGGAAAGAGTTTTTCTTTTACATAGAACATGGGGAGATAGGCAATATCAACTCCCATATCATTAAAAATTGCTGCCTTATTTACCAGTTTTGCCCAGTGAATTGCTTGCCATTCACCGGAATTAAAAACACACAAATATAGATAATTCGTACTATCAGGGATTTCACAATCAAGTGTAATTTTCACATCAGTAACTTTAGTGTATTCTTTTGTTACGTCTTTATAACATTTTCCGGAGAGCCAGGCAGGTGCTTTTTCATCATCCATTAACTTGAAGGCAAGATTATCTTTCTGCTCAGAAAAAACTTTTCTATAAACTTTTGCCGCTTTACCGGATAGTTGATATTCACCCGGATCAGATTCGGCACCCATGAATGGATTTGCTTTCCCATCAGGCATAATAATTACATTCCATGCATGATTATTGCCGGCATTTGCCCAGTGTGGAGTGTAATCACTTGTAGCTCCAATTCCGTTTGATCTTAATGCATAAATTGTAAGATTTGTAATATCTTCGCATCTGCCTTCTTTATTCATGAGCATTTCAAAAAGCCCTTGATCAGTTGGATGCAGATAATATTTAGAGTTGAATTTAAACCAGGTTTTCAGGTCATTATTTATCAATTCTGCGGCTTCGATAATGTCAGTTTGGTCAAACATTTGTGAGGGAATGTCTTTGTAGCTTTCCAGGAAATAACCCCGCCATGAACGCCATGATTCAATTGGCTCATTACTCCCACGATAAGGCAGAATGTATTCCTTGAAGATTGAATAGTCATACTTTTCTGACCATGGTTTCTCTTCCCAGGCTTTAAAAGCGAGATCAATATTATCGATTATAAATTCAGAAGAGATAGTCTGATGATCAATTTTCTTTTCCTTCTTCTTCCAATGTAATTCACCAAATTCTACTTCAAGTGAATCCATTGCATTCTTTGCTTCATCATAATCTTTGAATTCCGAAAATGTCCAATTTACTTCGACTTCATTTTCATCAAAGAGTCCAACTTTTACAAACGAATGGCTTGGCATATTTTCATAAAGAAAAAAAAGTGCATCTAATTTATCTGATTGCTTATTCTTATGAAAGTGCTTTGCAGCTTTTTTAAGCTCTTTTTTATTTTTTTCTGAACTCTGTAAAGTTAACTTTGCCTGCTCAGTATAGTTCACCATTGAACAGGAAATTAATAAAAGGCTGATTCCTAAAAAGAATATGATCTTAAATTTCATTCTATCCTCCTAATGTGTGTTCTGCAAAACTTAACAATGCTGTCTTTCTGAGGAAATCTTCGAAGAATTTTCTAACGAAGAATCTCACAAATGTTGAGATACTTGCTAAGAAAAACGCCTGCCCCGCTGAATAGCTTGGGGTGAAAGATTCCAGCCAAAGGCTGGTAAACGTCAGGAAGACAAAATCACTTTAATGTACAGAACCCTCACTTATTGTTTTGATAAATTTCTGCTGTTGAATATTTGCTTGTAGACTCCAGAATTTTTTACCATCAATATAATTAATTTCATTTTCGATACATCTTGTTATTAGTAAAGTATTTTTTTGCATATAAGTAAGTTCTATTACCTTTTTAGGTAAATTCAGATTGAGCAATTTGATCAGATCTTCATTTTTGGAACCGATAGGTGTACAATTAATGATAACATCAAACTTGCAGTTTTGTAATAATTTTATCTGAATGAATTTTCTATCATTAGCTTTTGCTAATTTTAAACCTGATATTTGGTTTCGACTGGAAATCGTAGTACTATCAAAAGTTTGGAACGCCTCTAATGCGATCTCAGCAGTTGCTCCGCTTCCTATTATCAGGACAGATTCTTCTTTTTTGATCTTCAATATTTCTATTGAATGTTGGAATGCGGTCAGATCAGTATTAAGCATTTCATCAGTTTTTGGAAGAAATAGATTAACAGCAGAAAGTTGTTTTTTTTCACCGATTATTTTCTTAAAAGGCATTGTAATGGAAAATCCATAGAACTTATAATCTGTCTTTTTGAGCCAATTCCACAGATCATCAATGTCATCGGTTGCGAAAGGAAGATAGACAGCATCAAGTCCATCTCTTGTAAAAAGATCATTATAATGTTTTATGCCAAGAGAGTTTGCAACCTGCTTTTCGCCAATAATCCCACCGATTTGTGTTTTTTTGGAAATTGATCTAAGCTTGAATAATTCTGCTTCTCCCGGAGTTAGTTGCCCTTCAGCAGTTGGAGTGTCAGTCAACCCGATAAATGTTGCAATTGCTCCAAGATGTCGGAATAAAATCCTGCTGATCTTTCCCAGTTTTCCCATCCCGGCAAAGATGACTGGTTTATTGGATGCGGATATTATTTCTGATAGTTTTTCTAAATCTGAATATTTTGAGATATTTACAGCAATTTTCAAAAATCCGGAAGAAAGTGAATTTGATCTTCTGATAATTTCATTTAATTTTGTAAAATCGATATCTTCAGAGAAGTCATGATACGATAAGATCAAATTATTTCCAGGAATAG